>JBNMOT010000080.1:0-15552 GCA_051275515.1 Oleispira sp.
TTCGTTGAACTTGCTGACAAGTACAAAGACATTAGCCCTCTATACCACGTGACTGACAAGATGCGTGAAATGGCTGCTAATGGCGAAAGCTACTTCGGTTAATTGACGAACGAGACTAGGAGAATACTTATGAACTACGAAGATAATGATGTAGTTGTAATTGATGCAGTACGTTCACCAATGGGTCGTTCTAAGAACGGCGTATTCCGTAACGTGCGCGCTGAAGACATTTCTGCAAACTTAATTAACGCTCTTTTTGAGCGTAATCCTGGCGCTAAAGCATCTGAAGTTGAAGATGTGATCTGGGGTTGTGTAAACCAAACGTTGGAACAAGGCTTTAACGTTGCTCGTCAAATTTCTTTGATGACAGCAATTCCAAAAGAAGCGGCTGCACAAACGGTTAACCGTCTATGTGGTTCTGCTATGACAGCAATCCACACTGCGGCACAAGCGATTCAAACCGGTAACGGCGATGTATTCGTTGTGGGTGGTGTTGAGCACATGGGTCACGTGAACATGCAGCATGGTTTCGACCATAATCCTGCATCTTCTAAGTACTCTGCTAAGGCGTCTAACATGATGGGTCTTACGGCTGAAATGTTAGGTAAGATGCACGGTATTACTCGTGCACAACAAGATGCTTTCGCTGAACGTTCTCACCGTCTTGCACAAAAAGCGACTGACGAAGGCGATTTCAAAAACGAAATCGTTCCTATGTTCGGTCACGATGCAGCCGGTAAGCAGATTTTAGTGACTCAGGATGAAACTATTCGTCCAGAGACGACTCTTGAAACGCTAAGCAAGCTACGCCCAGCTTTCGATCCTGCAGGCGGTACTGTTACGGCAGCTACTTCTTCTCAGATCACTGATGGCGCGGCAGCAATGTTGCTTATGAGCGGCAAGAAAGCTAAAGAACTAGGCCTTAAGCCTCGTGCACGTATCAAAGCAATGGCGGTTGCCGGTTGTGATGCTGCGATCATGGGTTACGGTCCTGTTCCTGCTACTAAAAAGGCACTTAAGCGTGCTGGCCTTACGGCAGCAGACATCGATTTCTGGGAATTGAACGAAGCATTCGCTGCTCAGTCTCTTCCTTGTGTTAAAGACCTAGGTCTTAAAGACAAAGCTGACGAAATCGTTAACATCCATGGTGGTGCCATTGCTCTTGGTCACCCACTAGGTTGTTCGGGTGCTCGTATCTCTACTACCTTGATCAACGTACTTGAACAGAAAGATGCTCAGTTCGGTGTTTCTACTATGTGTATCGGCATGGGTCAGGGTATTGCAACAGTTTGGGAACGTTTGAAGTAATTTCTAATTTGAAATTATTCAAACTTTTTGAATAAGTTGTAACGAAAAGCCGTTGTTCTCTTAGAGAGCAGCGGCTTTTTTGTGTCTGTTTTTTGGCTTTCCAATTAATTCACTATGAATGCCGTCATCGAATACTCGTTTGCTAACGCGAATAGGTGATCCGGCCAGTGATCTGTTAGAATGCCTCGATAATCCAAACAATGTAAAAGTGAACAAATAATGACTGATGCAATTAATGAAGAAATGAATGATGAAATTGTTGAGCTTAACTTTGAAGATCGTACTGACGAAGACAAAGAAGCGTTTTTGACCCAGACTTGGTGTAATGCGTGTCAGGCTGCTGACTTAGGTATGGTTGAGCCAAAAGAATACGAACTTAACGGCGTCATTATCGTTGAAGGCAAGTGTAAGAAATGTGGCGAAGTGAGTTTGACGGAAGTGGCTGATGAAAGCACTGACGGCGAATGGGAAGACGAGAAATAGAGCCTATTTCAGCCTGAACAATACAAACAAGCGCCGTTGCACAGTATTTAATACTCAGCAAAGGCGCTTTTTTTAACTCTAAAATTCAGAACGATCTAAACGAGTTGTCTTGAATAATATACTTGAAGATTTCTACTACCTGTTCGGGGGTTTCACACACCGCTTGGGCTGCAGCATCCACTTCTTTTAATGGGTGAGTAATCGCTGGGTCGTGCATCACAATTAATGACTTGTTCAGCGCTGCAGCATAACCCGCATCAAACGCTGCATTCCATTGCTTATACTTATCACCAAAGCGCACCACAACAATATCGGCATCATTGATTAACTTGCGCGTGCGTAGGGCATTAATTTTTGCAGCTTTATGATCTTTCCAAAAAGGTTTTTCTTCGGCGCCAAGAATGCTCTCGCCACAATCATCACTCGAGGCATGGTCGGTATTTGGGCCAGATAGCTCGATGTTCAGGTTTGCGGTTTTAATACCTGCAGCGATCGTAGTGCGCCAGTCAGAGTGAATCTCGCCGGACAAATAAACTTTTAATTTCATGATTTTTTCTCTTCTTCTTTTTTCCAGCGGGTATAGAGTGTTGCGGCGGTGAATAATACTAAGGTTGCGAGTGGCATTAGAGTGCCCCAGATATCAACTCCGGCGGTGAACATTAATAAAATGGCTAATACAAAGTAAATCATCGTGACATACGATAACCAAGAAGCGGTTCTATGGTTGCCGTTCACTAGCCCTGGAATAAACATTAATAACGGTAGGCATTTAAACAGCCACAGAACGATCGGCGCTGCAATACTGGTACCCTCGGTATGCTCACCGCCACTGGCAAAGGTGCTCGCCAGTAAAATAGTGATCAATCCGACATAGCTCATTAATAGAATGATCCGGCTTATGACTAGCTTGCTCATTTATTCAATCCTGTTAGTAACGCTAAACCAAGTGTCGCGATTCGCTTTCCTTGGGCATGGCAGAGCTTTAATTCATGTTCTGATAAATCCCGCTCGCCTTCTGTACCCGACCAGTGAGAAGCACCGTAAGGAGTCCCTCCCGTTGCCGTGTGTATCAAGGCTGATTCAGTATAAGGGATGCCACAAAAAACCATGCCATGATGAATCAGCGGAAGAGCCATCGACATAAGGGTCGTTTCTTGGCCACCGTGCAAGCTTGAGGTTGCCGTGAAGACGCCAGCAGGCTTGTTGACTAACTTACCTGTCATCCAAAGGTTGCTGGTACCGTCCAGGAAGTACTTTAAAGGCGCGGCCATATTACCAAAACGCGTTGGGCTACCCATGACTAAACCCGAGCAATGCTTCAGATCATCTTCAGTGCAATAAACGGCGCCTGAATCAGGAATACTCGCCTCTGTTGCTTCGCAGTTCGTTGAAATAGCAGGAACCGTACGCAGGCGGGCCTCAATGCCCGCAACGTTGTCTACGCCTTGAGCAATGGTTTGAGCCATTTTGGCGGTTGTGCCGCCACGGCTATAATACAGTACGAGTATGTAAGGGTTTGCAGCTTGATGTGAATGAGTCATTATAATATTTCCAATACGTGTTCTGGAGGACGGCCGAGACGAGCCTGATCGCCTTTAATTACGATTGGGCGCTCAATGAGTTTAGGAAATGCCACCATCGCGTTAATGAGTGCAGTATCGCTGAGGGCCTTATTACTTAACTGGTTTTCTTTATAGGCCTCTTCGCCTTTGCGTAATAATACTCGCGGCGTTATGCCCAGTTTACTAATCACTTCCTTCAGTTCTTTTACACTAGGGCAGTCTTCAAGATAAAGACGAATCGTAGGTTCTATGCCTTGGGCTTGTAGCAGCTGAAGCGTTTGGCGAGATTTAGAGCAACGAGGGTTGTGGTAAAGAATGACATCCATAATTGATTCGCTCATGCTAATGTTTAAAGTGGCTAGTAGCAGTATTGTAGCGAAAAGATCGCTATCATTCACCGCAAACAGTTAAGCTGATTGAGAATTAACCGAAGGACTCACGCGTGAAAGCCATATTTCAACAGGTTGTATTAAAAATACACCAGCAATCGGGCATTACGTTATTTATTGCTGCGTTTAAAAGATTCAACTCGCTGGGGCATACGACCGATGCCGCTGCGTTAACCTACACCACTTTATTTGCCTTGGTGCCCTTATTAACGGTGACCTATTCAGTGTTGTCGATGATCCCTTCGTTGCAAGAAAATCGTAGTGATATAGAGGCGTTGATGCTGGGCAATCTTGTGCCGTCATCCGGTGATATTTTGATGGAATATTTGCATCAGTTTTCACAGCAAGCGCAGCAATTAACGGCCATAGGCATTGTCTTATTGGCTATTACGGCCTTTATGATGTTGCGCAGCATTGAAAATACCTTCAATCAGGTATGGCAAATTAAACGGGGGCGAAAAGGGCTTTCCAGTTTTCTATTATATTGGGCGATCTTAAGTTTGGGGCCTTTAATTCTCAGTGCTGGCTTAGCCGTAAGTTCTTATTTGGCTTCGCTGAGTTTGTGGAAAGAAGATTGGGTGCCAAGTTACGGTATTTTGGTATTAGGCCTAGTGGTTCCTTATCTCGCCAGTTTTTTAGCGTTTACGTTAATTTACTGGGCGGTGCCTAACTGCAATGTTCCTTTAAAACATGCTGCCATTGGGGGGGCGGTGGTCGCACTTTTGTTTGAAATAGGGCAGGATATTTTCGCCGAAGCCACGACGTTTTTCCCAACGTATCAACTGATCTATGGCGCTTTTGCAGCGGTGCCTCTGTTTTTACTGTGGTTGTATCTTTCGTGGTTACTCATTTTATTAGGTGCTGAAATTGTGTATCTACAAGAAGATGGGCGCTTAAGTGAGCAAGATGAGGTCGCTCGTATCGATGATGCACTGGGTTTGCGCTTGTTGTCGATACTGCACGCTCAGCAAGTGAAAGGTGAAGGTCTGTCTTTTATTGAATTAAAGCAACTAATAAAAAAAGATAAAGGCACAAAAATAGATTATGGCAGTTTAAAACGAACGCTCACGTATTTAGAAAAACTAAAATTAATCATCAAGATAAATGATCATCAATATTTCTTGGTACGAGATCTAAATCAATATGTTTTATACGATTACCTGCAACATATAGCGCCTAAAAAATGGTTTGAACTGGTCAAGCCTGACGTGTCTTTAGGTACTCTGGATCTTTTTGAATTAGAGCAAGTACTGATACGCCAACAAGGCGAATTAAAGAAAAATACATCAGCGGCATTACAATTATATTTATCCATCCCTAGTGAACACAAGGGACTGGGTGGTACGAGGTTGAAAAAATGATTAACGACGTTAAATGTATACTTTTAATCAGCTGTTTGTTGTTAAGCGCCTGCAATCCGCTTTCAGACAGTTATATTTCAGAAGACAAGGTGGCGACGGCACTCATCGGAGGTGACTATGCCCCAAAAGACTATTGGTCGGGGCAGTGGCGTATTATTAATATTTGGGCTGAGTGGTGCAAGCCTTGCTGGCAAGAAATTCCAGAATTAAATCATTTTTTTGCAGCGCAAGAAAATATTGACGTTAAGTTACTGGGTTTTAACTTTGATGAGTTAGCGCGCGCCGAGTTGGTGTTATTAAAAGAGAAAATGTCGATTCAATTTCCGGTCTTAGCCCAGTGGCCCGAGTCATGGGACAAGCCTGAAATAAAGGGTTTACCGGCAACCGTTATTTTATCCCCAGATGATGAAATAATAAATATCTTATGGGGCCCGCAAAGTCTTTCAACGTTGAGCATGGGCCTCGATGATGCCAAAAAGGTTATTAAGGATAGGTTTGATGAGCGTTAATAAAAGGTGGAAGGGGTTCTATTGGTTGTGAAGGAACAAAGCATGCCAATTACTCGAAAATCTAAGAATCAGTCATGGCTTAAAACTTAATGGTTTAAGCCATTTAATAATATGCATAATCAACCTTAAAATAGGCTGAATTTAACTCAAGTTTATTTATTTTTGGTTTAAACTAAAAATACTTCAGTATTATAGTAAGGCTAGAATAAAGCTGAAAATTCTCTTTGTAGACGAAATTATCTTGAAATTTAAGGTGGGCTCATGATCAATATATTCGATGCATTTGCTGAATTTGTGTCTATCCACCCTGGGATTACTGATGCAGAAAAACGCAATATTGCAGGCTGCCTTAAGGATTTATTGGATGCTGATCCTGAAAAAGAAATGATGCGCTGTGCTTTAGAACATTATGCGAATGAGTTTAACTGGCCTTATGTAGTCAAGACTGATGAGGGATACGAAGTGTTTGGTATGGCAGCGGAAGAAGCAACCGGTCTTGCTCGCAATGCCTTAAATTCCAGTCAGATAGCTTTAGTGGCGTGTTTGTTGTCGATGTACGAAGATCACACAGAGCCTGAAACCGCTGCAGAGGTTCAGTTGATAATGAAAAGTCGGGTAGCTTAGAGGGGGTGCGTTTAATATATTGATGCAGTGCTTTGAGTCAGTCTTTATTGATGGTCAACGAACCAATACTTTTGCCAGAAATTCATTACTTTTTCAGGGTATTTTGTCTTACCTAGACTGCCATTATAGCGCGCTAATGCTCGGATCCAATCTCCTTTTTCTCGCTTTAAGTAATGTTTCAAAATCGTGCAGCCATAACGTAAGTTGATCGCCGCGTTGATTAAATTATCGTCTTTACGTCCTAATTCTTTTTTCCAAAAGGGCATGACTTGCATTAAACCTTGAGCACCCACGTAAGACACTGCGTAAGCGTTAAAAGCACTTTCAACATGAATCACAGAAATGACCAACTCGGGTGATAAGCCTGCTCTCTTGGCTTCTTGGTGAACCATTCGCAGCAACGTGAAACGTTCTTGCGGGTCCTTAATAAAGCGTTTGAGTCTCGCTGACATATCAACGAGCCAAACTTGAGCTTCAAACTCGTCATCAAAACTCTTGGCGTCGGCAACGGCCTCTGCCAATGCTTTTTTAAGCATCGGGTCGACTTTGTTTAACGCGAAAGCATGATTAGGAATGATAGAGACTGAAAAGAACAGCAGTATTGTTAGCAGTACCGGCAAGATCGTGTTCAGTCGCGTGATCATAATTTAAACGTGAATCGAATTTTTTAGGAAAGCAACGATATCATCGACGGCAATTTCTTGTTTATCGGCTTCACGGCGATTCTTATACTCAATGGACCCGGCGTCTAAACCCCGGTCACTGATAACGATACGATGAGGAATACCCATCAACTCCATGTCAGCGAACTTAACACCAGGGCTGGTTTTCTTATCGCGATCGTCAAAGAAAACGTCAATCCCCAATCCTGTTAATTCTTTATACAAGGTCTCAGACTTTTCACGAACGGCTTCTGACTTGTGAGCGCCCATAGGAACAATGCCTAACGTGAATGGGGCAATCGCATCTGGCCAGATAATGCCGTTTTCATCATTGTTTTGTTCGATAGCAGCCGCCACTACACGGCTGATGCCAATGCCATAACACCCCATGGTCATTGTTCTATCTTTACCGTTTTGATCCAGGACAGACGCTTTTAATGCGGAAGAATACTTAGTACCCAACTGAAAAATATGACCGACTTCGATCCCTCGTTTTATTTCGATCTTGCCTCCACCACAAGGACTTGGGTCACCCGCAACAACGTTGCGTAGATCGGCCACTGCTGTCACCGAAGCATCACGCTCCCAATTAACACCGCTCATGTGTTTATCGTCTTGGTTGGCACCGCAGATAAAATCTGAGCAAAGTGCGGCGGTGCGATCAACGATGATATCGATTCCTTTTTCAATTAAACCGATTGGGCCTAGGGAACCGGCACCCGCACCGATAACAGCACGAATCTGGGTGTCGCTAGCGAATATTAGTGGTTCGGCAACTTGAGTCAGCTTTTCAGCTTTAATTTCATTTAGGTCGTGGTCGCCACGCACAATCAATGCCACTAATGGCGCTGTCTCTTTTGCTTTAATCTGTTTTTCAGACTGAGCGCCTAAAACGATTAACGTTTTAATGACGTCTTTGGCATCCACTTTTAATAAGTTGCATATATCTTCGATACTATGAGTCTCTGGGGTATCGAGTGCTATCAGCTCGGCGTTTGGAGCAGGACGATCGCCGACCGGTGCTAATGCTTCTGCTAATTCAACGTTGGCGGCAAAGTGGGAGCTATCAGAGAAGGCAATATCGTCTTCCCCCGATTCTGCTAATACATGGAATTCGTGGGACTTAGCGCCGCCGATAGAGCCGCTATCCGCATCAACAGGGCGGAAGTTCAAACCAAAGCGGTTAAATATGTTGGTATAAGCCGCGTACATTTTTTCGTAAGTCGCATCTAAGCTTTCTTGATCTAGGTGAAAAGAGTAAGCATCTTTCATGATGAATTCACGTGAGCGCATGACACCAAAGCGAGGACGAGTTTCGTCACGGAACTTAGTCTGTACTTGGTAGAAAGTGATCGGTAGTTGTTTGTAGCTAGATAATTCATTACGTGCTAAATCAGTGATCACTTCTTCGTGGGTTGGACCCATACAAAAGTCACGGCCATGACGGTCTTTCATGCGTAATAATTCGCCGCCATACTGGAACCAGCGTCCGGTTTCTTGCCATAATTCCGCAGGCTGAACCGCAGGCATTAATACTTCAAGGCCATCGGCCTTGTTCATTTCTTCGCGTACAATTTCTTCGACCTTGCGTAAGGTACGCAAACCCAGCGGCAGCCAAGTGTATAAGCCAGACGCTAGTTTACGAATCATGCCCGCGCGAAGCATTAGCTGGTGGCTGATAACAACGGCATCCGTAGGGGTTTCTTTTACGGTGGCGATAAGGAATTGTGTTGCGCGCATAGTTTGGGCTCTTGATTCATCGAAAATTAGGGTGGTTCTAATGTCTGAATTCTAATGCTTTTTGCGCTTAGCCGCAATGAAAGTGAGCGCTGATCGTTACTCGCACGCATAGGTCGATTATTATGCCTGTGTCATTCAGTAAGACGATGATTTTTTTGCAGTTCTTTCATAGAAAGCCCCCTAGCATAAATAGGACAAAGCTTTAAAATGATGACCATTATGTGTAACCGTGGTCATCATTGTGTCGTTAATTAATTTACAGCAACTCAAGGCAGGGGAATTAACCTCCGCTTTTCGGACCTCTCAGCAACAAGCACCTGTTATACATTTAAAAATTTCAGCGGATTTAACTGAGTTCCCGTTAGAAATATTGAATTTAGTCGATTGCTTAGAAGTGCTGGATCTTTCTGATAATTATTTAAGCGCATTACCCGATGATCTCGATCGATTGATCAATTTGCGTATTCTGTTTTTATCCAATAACGATTTTGTAACGATACCGTCTGTGCTTGCGCGCTGCCCTAAACTTGAGATGATCAGTTTTAAATCAAACGCCTTAACGACGATTGATGAACAGGTATTGCCGATGGATACTCGTTGGCTAATTTTAACGGATAACCGAATTGAAAAACTACCCAATTCAATGGGGCAGTTACACCGGTTACAGAAGTTGGCTTTGGCAGGTAATCGATTAACACACTTACCTGAGAGTATGGCGAATTGTAAAAATATTGAGCTGGTACGCCTTTCTGCAAATCAATTAACCGCTATGCCTGATTGGTTGTTTCAATTACCTAAATTGGCTTGGTTGGCTTTTTCGGGTAATGAATTTAATCGTGCTGCGCGCGCGGGCTGCGATGTTGAATTTAAATCTGTTAAATTAAAGGCGTCTGTGGTGGATGTCGCTCTCGCCGACATTCAATTGTCTGAGTTATTAGGAGAGGGTGCTTCTGGGTTAATCTACCGGGGCGACTGGCTTGCCCAGCCGAATAGCTTAATGGGAACGGATAGTCACATCGCCGTGAAAATATTCAAAGCAGAGGTCACCAGCGATGGCTATCCGCAAGATGAATTAGATTGTTGTCTGCGCGCGGGTGAGCAAGAAAACCTGATTAAGGTGATCGCGACATTAGATCAAACCGATACCGAAAAAAAATTGGGCTTGGTCATGGCGCTTATCCCCGCTAGTTTTTATAACCTAGGTCTTCCCCCGTCATTAATAACCTGCACCCGCGATACCTTTAATGAGGGGACTGTTTTTGATACCCATACTGTCGTAAAAATTGCTGCGCAGCTGGCCAATGTCATGTCTCATCTACATGAAAATGGTATTAGTCATGGCGATGTCTATGCACACAATACAATGATTAACGATCAAGCTGAGATGGTATTTGGCGATTTTGGTGCTGCGACTAATCTGATGTCTTTACCTAAATCACAAAGAGAAGCGATGGAGGGTATTGAAGTACGAGCATTTGCGTGTTTTCTTGATGATCTGCTTGGCTTAAATAAAGCGGTTGATGCGCGTAAACTGACTCATTTAATGGCAGAAAATCACGTATGGGCTGCGCTAGTAGAATTAAAATCTCAGTGTCTGTCTCATGATTTTAGTAAGCGCCTACGTTTTGAAGAGATTCAGACGTTTTTCCAAAACGTGTTGCTACAAAATTATTCAGAATAGCCATACTGATGATAGCTATTTTCTTTCTATTGATACTTTTTGCATTCACCGCGATTGGTTGGTTGCCTTTTTTGCTCACACTGTTTTATTTTATCGTGAGCGGGTTCACTTTTTTAATGTATGGGTTAGATAAATGGTTAGCATTAAAAGAGAGACAAAGAATCAGTGAAAATAAACTGCACCTATTTGCATTAATAGGTGGTTGGCCAGGTGCCTATATCGGTCAGCAGGTTTTTCGTCATAAAATATCGAAATCCAGCTTTCTTCATAAGTTTTTATTGATGCTATTGATTAATGTCGTCGCATTGGCTGCTTTATTAGTTGTGAGGTATCAGCAAGAGATTATTGATCTTAAGTTATTTTTTAGCTTAATACCGACATTTTGACTTAAGGTGAATACATTAACAATATAGCTAAAGGGTGATCTTCAGAGGTTAAATTTAGAAAGATAATTGATGGATTGAACGCCATATCTTCTGTGTACCGTCTTTGGGAGCTGCGTCAAAGGAGCGTAATACTATGTTGGGTTTTGAATTAGCGTGTAAGAAATGGGATCTGGTGTCAAAGCCAGATCACATGTAAGTGCGAACTTGGCAATCAGCGTTTAACAACGGCCATGGTTAGGCGCGAAATACAGGTTAGTTTATCTTGTTCGTTAACGATGCGTATTTCCCAAACCTGAGACGTTCTGCCTTTATGGACCAGTTTCGCGGTGCCGGTTACGATACCGGAGCGAACACCCCGTATATGGTTGGCATTTACTTCTTGGCCCACACAAAATTCGTGTGATACATCAACACAGCAGTTGGCTGCCATGCTGCCCAATGTTTCAGCCAATAATACATTGGAGCCACCATGGATAAGTCCCATGGGTTGAAAGGTTCTCGCATCTGCTGGCATGGTTCCGGTAATATAATCATCGCCCACTTCTATAACCGCAATACCTAAGTTACTGCATGCGGTATTCTCCATTTGACGGTTTAATACTTCAATTTTAGGTGCTCGAAACCAGATGTTTGACATAGGGATACCTCCATTAATATTTATTGTTAGCCACTGTTTAGGCCATTGATATGAATATCGATAAAACTAATGTGATTCTATAATAATTTACTGGGTTGTACTAATAGGTCGAATTAATATGGTAATTATTGATTCATTAAATCAACGCCGAATCAATTTAATAATGAAGGTTTCATGGCAATATGAGATATTATCGTTGTTTTTTCTTTTCCAGATACCCGAAGTTTTCTTAGGTTTCTTAAAGAACATTGAGCATTTAGTTAAATGGTATGTTAACTATTTATTATTAAGTTAAACCAGTGGATTCTATTTATGTCACACACCGCTCTCACTAGAGACGAAATTATTGCACAGCGAAAGCGTGTATCAAAAACCACTATTTCTAAAGCGGTATTTCCTGAGACGACAAATCATCATGATACTTTATTTGGGGGTACTGCAATGCAGTGGATGGATGAGGTTTCTTTTATTGCCGCGACCCGATTCTCTCGACAAAGTATCGTGACGGTAAGCAGTGATAGAATTGATTTCAAGCATCCCGTCCCTGCAGGCACGATTGTTGAACTGACTGCCAGTATTATAAAAGTGGGTCGTACTAGCTTAAAGGTTGAAGTTAATATGATGGTTGAAAGCATGTATCGGGATAACCAGAAAAATGCAATTACAGGTTATTTTACGTTTGTTGCGGTTGATGAAAATAAGAAACCAACCGCGATATTACCGCAGACCTTGATTGTTGAATGAAATGGATAATATGAAAAATCAGCCAAACATGAAAGATGCTTGGCTGCTGACTAAACGCCTTTATTTAATGGACAATAAAAATTGCTGGTAAACCTTCGCACTTTCATCGGGGATCTCTACCATAGGCAGATGGCCTACTTCAGGGAATATGTGCACCGTTGCTTGTGGCATTAGCTTTTTGAAAGCCGCCGCTGCCGAAACGTGAAGGACTCGGTCTTCTTTTCCCCACATGATCAGGATGGGTACTGGGTATTCAGCCATGACACTTTTTACTTCTTGCTCCAGATTTTCTATTGTTAAGCGCTCTTTAGTCGCG
This sequence comes from Oleispira sp., assembly GCA_051275515.1. Classification (GTDB taxonomy): domain Bacteria; phylum Pseudomonadota; class Gammaproteobacteria; order Pseudomonadales; family Oceanobacteraceae; genus Oleispira. The sequence continues at coordinate 12,403 of JBNMOT010000080.1, forward strand.
ATCATATCACTGAAAACTTTTTTATTGATGTCTGTTCGGGCTAGAGTTTGACGAAGCAACGCAGGTCTAAGTGGCCAAGGTAAAAAAGGAGGTTGGCTCATCGTGAGGTACATTCGATACTCAAAGCTTGCTTCATCCGTCGCGATTAAAGGGTTTTCACCTTTTTCCAGAGCGTCGTAGTATTCGCTTTGGGTATCACCCTGAATGCCTGCAGAATCCATTAAAGTGAGACTTTTCACTTTGCTGGGTTGGTTTAAACTAAAGATAGTGCTGATGGCACCGCCCATAGAACTACCTACAAGGTGAAAAGAGTCGATTCCCAAGCCTGATACGAACGTATCTAAGCGTTCGGCCTGTTTTATTAGACCATAATCGGTTGTTAACAACTTTTCAGAATCTCCATGGCCCGCTAAATCGACTGCGATAACATGATATTTTTTGTCGAGTGCTTTTGTGAAACGTATCCAATTATCTTTATTGGCCGAAAATCCATGCACTAAAATAATGCTTTCAGAATTATTACTATCACTCGCTTGTCGTTCCATGTAAGTAAGGTTTACGTCGCCAGCGGCGGCCGTTTTAACGTCTAAACCCGCGTTATCTCGACCAAAAGATATAACCTCAGCGAATAAATTATCTTGTTGCTTGGTAGTACAGCCACCGAGCAATAGACTGGTAACAATCACAACGCTGCTACCCAGTCGTTTCAGGGGAGCTATTGATGTAGATCTGAATGTATTTTTCATGGTTATTCTCAACTTAATAGGTCCAATATTAATAAATTTGGTATTAATCGAATCAGTTTATTCGCGGCTTAGTAAAAGAGCCAATTGTGCTACGGAGTCAATAGCGGCGATAAGAGAGGTATCTTCGATTAAGGTATTCTTTTGATAGGCCATTAGCATGCCATCACTAATTTCTATGTGAAGGTTCGGATGCGCCAAAAGCCAGTGAATTACTGACTTTTCGTCTTCTGCTGTCGAGCAGACATGTTGAATAAAGCGATAAGCTTGGTTAGCGTCATTGGTATATACGTCAATTTTTGACGCGCTGCCGACATCATTTCGTAAGACTTTGGGTCTTTTGTGATCCTCCAAAGCCGTGAGTTTTTGCAATCGGTATTGGTTTTTCATCGATTGCTGGTGGCTCAGGTCGTTAAAGGCATCTTTATTAGAATAGAAGCGGTTTATGCTTAGATGCAGGTTTTTGAACTCATTCCCTAGGGTGAGGGTGAATAAAATTATACTACTATTATGAATACCTAAAGGCTCTATTGCTCGACAGTCAAAAGTATTGAATGCCAATCCCGCGTATTCGTTATCTGCTTGAATAAAATGTCTAAAAATTACATTTTGACTGTAGTTTAGCAATCCAAAGTCTGCGTATTTGATGTCATCATTAAAGTTGACGAATTCTTGATATTGCCAGTTGTTCTCTTGTGCTATTTGGCGAATTTTAGCACTGCGTGTATTTTTGTTGAGCAAAATTAATAGCATGGCGATGAGTGTAACAACACTTAAAATTATAAAGGTGAATATCAGCTGCATTTTTGCTCTCCTAACCTGTACTATAAAAAATAATAATTTTGTATGTTGAAGAGTCTACCATGACTAAAAAGCCGGTTAGTAACAAAACTAAATCAGTCCCTCGATCAGAAACAAAAGAAGCGTCGGTATTAGCGAAAGAAATAGTCAGTAATGATGGTCGCTATCGCATTGGTATTATGATTTTGAATTCAACAAAAACCATGAATGCCGTTGATCTTGAGATGGTGAATCTTATTGATGGCATTCTAGCTCGTTGGCAGGCTGATGATGGCATTGTGGCGATGGTTATGTGTGGCGCAGGTGATAAAGCATTCTCTGCTGGAGGTGATATTCGTCAGTTATACGATAGTATTCAGGCGGAAGGTGACGAGCATTTAAAGTACGCGGATGCTTTTTTTCATGGCGAATATAGTAAAAACTATCGAGTTCATCTCGTGGGTAAGCCGCTTATCGCTTGGGGGCATGGCTTTGTGATGGGGGGCGGTTTAGGCTTATTTATTGGTGCGAGCCATCGAGTTGGAACCGAGACCTTAAAGCTGGCTTGGCCTGAAATTCGCATTGGTTTATTTCCCGATGTGGCGGGCAGTTATTATTTAAGTCGCTTGCCTTTCCCTCTTGGTCATTGGATGGCGCTTTCGGGTAGTCAAATGAATGCTATCGATTGTAAGCACGTTGGCTTAGTCAATTATTGTCTGCCTAATAGCGAATTAGAGGGATTAATCGAACAGTTGCGTCACCAGCCTTGGCAAGAAAATAAGGCGATGAATAATCAATATGTTAGAACGTTATTAACGCGTATCGAGCAGCAGAGTAATACGGCATTTCCATCGTCGAATCTTGCCCATAGCCAAGGCATCATTGAGTCATTATTTACGGATATGTTGGGGCAGCATTTCACATCGTTAGCGGATAATAAATCAGCGTTAGAAGCGATCGCCTTCAAAATTAATGCCGTAAAAAGTGAGAATGTTTGGTTCAACCAAGGCCGTGATAACTTTAATGCGGGCTGTCCTGCAACGGCGCATCTTATTATGCGTCAATTGCAGTTAGGGAAAAATATGACATTGAAGGAAGTAGTGAAGTGGGAGCTTATTTTAGCGTTACAGTCCATTCGCCATCCTGATTTTGCTGAGGGAATTCGCGCAATGGTGGTCGATAAAGATTTTAAACCTAAATGGCAGCATGATTCAGTAAAAGACGTCACTAATGAATGGATAGAGGCCTTGTTAGCGCCACTTTGGCCTGATAGTGAACACCCATTCGATCAGTTATAAATCGTTTGCTTTAGCATTCGAAGAGGTCTTGAGCGAGTTCGATTTTAGCGGTAAGTAGATCGAATTCTTCGTCAACAGTGCTGCTACTCCAGCCCATTCTTTCTATCGCTGCAATATCAGCCCACGGTAAGCGTTCATTTTTAGGGCATATTCTGTTATTAGCAATCGTGACAAGGTCACAGAGATCAATGTGACTGGTATAACGATTATGGTCACAGTAATTTTGAGGAATGTCGGCAATAGAGCGAGGAAATTGCCAGTGGCTTAAAATACTCTCTCCCAGCATCGGGTGTATTTTATCGATTGCTGTATTTAATTCTTCCAATGAA
>JBNMOT010000081.1:0-15461 GCA_051275515.1 Oleispira sp.
TACCACCAAAACCGAAGCTATTTGACATTATTGCTGATAATTCTGCTGTTTGATTGTTTTTAATAATAGGAAACTTAGTAGCGCCATCATCGAGATGCTCGATATTGGCGGACCCTGCAATAAAGTTATGTTGCATCATTAACAAACAATAAATTGCTTCTTGAACCCCCGCAGCACCTAAAGAGTGGCCACTCAGTGATTTAGTTGAACTGATGGGGGGTAGTGTGAGACCACTAGATTGGCCGTTAAATTGTGCAAAAGCCTCTGCGGTTGCTTGCAGTTCAGTAATGTCTCCGGCAGGGGTGCTTGTGCCGTGAGCATTAATATAATTAATATCACACTGAGCTTGGTTCATGGCTAGTTGTATACAACGCGAAGCGCCTTCTCCGGAAGGGGAAACCATATCGGCGCCGTCAGACGTTGCGGCGTACCCTACAATTTCAGCATATATGTGAGCACCACGCGCTTTAGCGTGTTCATATTCTTCTAGCACTAGCATGCCCCCCCCGCCAGCAATAACAAAGCCATCACGATCTTGATCGTAAGGTCGTGACGCGTGAGTAGGGTTGTCATTATATTGTGTAGAAAGGGCGCCCATGGCATCAAACTGCATCGTCAATGACCAATGCTCTTCTTCACCGCCTCCGGCAAATACGATGTCCTGCTTGCCCCATTGAATTAATTCTGCGCTATGTCCAATACAGTGAGAGCTGGTTGCACAGGCAGAGGTAATTGAGTAGTTAATACCTTTAATAGAGAATGCCGTGGCCAAATTAGCCGAAACCGCACTGCCCATCGTACGAGTAACGCGATAAGGTCCCACTCTGCGTACGCCTTTTCCTCTTAATATGTCGACGGCTGCAACGATATCGCTGCAAGCGGCGCCACCCGAGCCAGCGACGACCCCCGTTCGAATATGACTCACGTGCTCTTCGGTAAGACCCGCATCGGCAATAGCCTGTTGCAGTGACAAGTAGGCATACGCAGATGAATCGCCCATGAAGCGTTTCAATTTTCGATTAATATGTTCATCAAGATCAATATTGGGTCGACCCGCAATGTGGCTGCGCAAGCCTTGTTCTTTATAGTCACTGACAAATTGAATACCAGATTTTTGAGCTTGCAATGAAGAAAGTACTTCTTCTTTGTTATTGCCTAAGCAGCTGACAATGCCCATTCCTGTGATCACAACGCGACGCATATATAAACCTATTTAAAGTGAGTGAAACTGTACGCTATCAATAGGGCTAGGTATTGATGGCTGTATAATATTCACCAATAATCAGAGAAATATTCCGGTACACTTTCTTGGTATTAATCCGCTATTAACGGAATCTTAATAATGCAGTAATCTAGTGGCAGTTTAAAGGCAAGCTTGCATTTATAATTAGAATAATATTGATGCCATTTAGTTAATAAAGCGGACATAAGGGGAGTATTTATGAATGATAAGAAAGCAATACGTCAGCAGCAAGCACAATTGCTGATGCGAGAAAATGCGATTGGCGTAATGGAATTGGCCGCGTGTATCGGTCTGGATGACATTAAATTAGACTCGATGGTGGGTGATAAGTTTACGAAGCAGTTGCCTGATTCTACCGCGCGTTTAATTGAGCAGACATTTAATAAGCCAATGGGTTGGATGGATAGCAGCGAAGATGGCGGCATAAGTTTCGATTTGTTCGGCTAAATGACTTTGTATGGGCAAAGCTAAGAAAGCTTCTGCAGAAGTGACTGGTTTAGCGGCTCATGGTATAAAGACCGCTAAAATAATTGCACTGTCTATTCACACCGTCCTTAAGGCTTCTCGATGAAAGTATTGTTGGTAAAAATGTCCTCTTTAGGCGATGTGTTTCATGCACTTCCTGCTGTACAAGATGCTTTCCAGCAAGTCCCTGATGTTGAGTTTCATTGGCTGGTGGAAGAGGCGTTTGCCGATATCCCCAGTTGGCACCCGGCGGTAACCAAAGTGATTCCAATTGCGTGGCGTCGCTGGCGTAAAAATCTTTCTAATACCGTTGTTCGTGCAGAGATGAAAGCCTTTTACCAAAATTTGCGCAGCACAGAATACGACATTGTGCTCGATGCTCAGTGTTTGATCAAAAGTGCGGCGGTGACTCGAATGGCCAAAGGCCCACGTTATGGGCTAGATAAGACAAGTTGTCGTGAACCTTTGGCCGCGATGGCGTATCAATTTCCTCAGTCGGTTGCTAAAGGTCTGCACGCTATTCCTCGTGTGCGTCAGTTGCTTTCGCAAGTATTAGACTACCCGATACCTGATACCTTTTCTTATGGTATCGATAAAAGTCGTTGGCAGCGTCCTGAACTTGAAGGTGGCTATAAAGGCGAGTATTGGTTGTTTTTACATGGCACCACTTGGGATACTAAATTGTGGCCCGAAAGTTATTGGGTTGATCTGGCTAAGCTTACGGTTGAATCAGGTCGTAAAGTCATTTTACCTTGGGGTAATGATGAAGAAAAAGCCCGAGCACAGCGCATTGCTAGCAATATAGACGGCGTCGAAGTTTTGCCTAAGATGGGACTGAATGCGTTAAATGCTTATCTAGCCCATGCTCAAGCAGTGGTTGGGGTCGATACGGGATTGTCCCATGTCGTTGCCGCGCTAGAAGTACCGTCGGTGGCTATTTATGGCGCAACCGATGCGGTATTGACCGGCGTTCTTGGGCCGACAGTCGAAGTTCTGAGCAGTGATCTAGCCTGCGCGCCTTGTCTTAGCAAGCAATGTACTCATCCTGATCGTAATGATGGCAATCCTGCACAACCGCCTTGTTATCGATCGATTGCGCCGCAGCGAGTTTTTGCTGCAGTATTGGGTAAATTAGTTTAAGCAAATCTTTTCCTTTCTTTTTATTTTTTTTAAAAGTACGACGCTAGGTCAGACGTCCACCAAAGTCGTGACGACGTGAGGATTGTTGTGTAGCGTTTTATGTACGGGGCAGCGATCAGCTATTTCCAATAAACGCGATTTTTCTGCATCGCTTAATGGGCCAATCAGTTGAACCTTGCGAATCAAGGCTTCTATCTTCGAATCTTTATTGTCAGATTTTCCAGCATCGTCTAAATAATGACGTTCATGCGATAACGAGACTTCCACATGTTCAAGCGGCAGTTTCTTTAGGTTGGCGTACATGCGAATCGTCATCGCGGTACAAGCGCCTAGTGCAGCCAATAAGTGTTCGTAAGGATCGGGGCCGCTATTTTTTCCACCCAATTGAGTGGGCTCATCGGCAAACCAATGGTGATTGTCGGTGAAAATTTCTTGCTGAAATTTATGATCAACTTCAGCGACCAATACATGGCCACTGGCAAGAGAGTGGCTGTCTTGTTTAGGTAGTGGGAGGTAGCGACTGGCCCAGCCTGAAATGGTTTGTGCGACATACTCACTGTCGATAGCTCTGGATAATAGGTGATCAGCGGTATCTAAGCTAACAAAACTTTTAGGGTGCTTGGCCGCTTTATAAATCTTTTCTGCATCAGAAATATCCACTGTTAAATCGACGGGAGAGTGCAATACCAGCAATGCTTTATTCAGTTGTTTAATGTGATCGGTAGTTTGGTTACGAAGATCATCCAGAAATTGTTTTTTAACGGTGAATTCACGCGGACCCAAGCTCACTTTAGCGTGCCCGTCTGTTTCAATGGTTTCTAAATGCGCATTGAAGTTATGTAAAACATGACTGGCTTCAAAGGGAGCGGCAATCGTCACGACGGCTGTAACGTCTGGTAATTTGGCTGCCATGGCTAAAACAGCGGCGCCGCCAAGGCTATGGCCGATTAAGAGTTCAGGTGCCTGATAATGTTGTTTAAGAAAACGAGCCGCTGACAGTAAATCTTCAGTATTGGATGAGAAGTTAGTATTGGCGAAATCGCCGTCACTGTTTCCTAAACCCGTAAAATCAAAGCGGAAAACCGCAAAGCCATGCTGCACCAAAAAGCGACTGATGCGTGAGGCCGCTGCAATATCTTTCCCGCAAGTAAAACAATGAGCGAATAACACATAAGCTCGAACCGCCTGATCGGGGGTTTCAAGTAAACCCGCGAGAGTTTGTCCTTGGCTTTCAAATTCTATTTTTGTTTTCATTGTTTACTCTTACTTAAGAAAAAAATCTAATTTTTTGAATGCAGTGTGCGGTACTCGCCTGGGGTATGTCCGGTCCAAGATTTAAAGCGTCGGTGAAACGAACGTACTTCACTGAACCCTAAGTTACTGGCAATTACATTGATCGCAACGTGAGTGGTGGTCAGGCATTCTATTGCGGTTTCGCGACGAATATCATCGAGTAAGGTTTGATAACCGGTGCCGGCTTCTTGAAGTCTGCGTTGCAGTGTCCTCTCGGTCATGTTTAACGCTTCGGCGACTTTCTCTTTACGCGGTAATTCGTATTCCATTAGGCGTCTTAAAACGGCACGCACTTGCAATACGATGGTCTTTTTTTGCTTTATCTCATACATCATAGATTCAGCTTGCTGAGTCAGGTTTTGCAATAAGCCTGGGTCGGGCTGACGCAAGGGGATTTCTAAGACGTCTTCGTCAATGATTAACGCACTGCGCTTTGCATTAAATTCGATGTCACAACCAAACATGTCTTGGTAGGTTGTAAGCTGTTGGTCATTGGGTTTTGAACGTTCAAGTTGAACGCGATAGGGCTTTCCTTTAGGAAGGTCGGCTAGGTAGCGCGCAAATTGAGTCCAAGAATAAAGTACATTATCAATCATATGAGGAATGATGGTGGTATCTTCATACTGACAAACCCAGCGCACGGCTAAGCGACTGCCCGCCTTTTCTAATTTGGTGATACCCATATCGCCGACAATTGATTCGTACAGGGGCGTCATGTGCAATGCTTCTCGCGCGCTGCGACAGTTCATGATCATGTAACCGAATATGCTGTAGGAACCGGGCTGAACATAGGTACCGCTTTTTAGTCCGAATAGGGGATCATTGCAGGCATCGACAAGCCAACGAATTAAGCGCTGAAATTCAGTGCCGGTTACGCGAGTTATGCTGTTGTCTAAAATGCCAACAGGTAGATTGTTTTGTACGAGCGCGTCTTCTGCTTCAATGCCATAATCTTGCGCCGCTCTTAAGTATTGGCGCAATGCGGCTGTTGAAGCGGACCCGAGGCGGTCTTCAGTCATAGGGCGATCTTAATGATTTTTATCGTGTGATGGCCTAATTTACTACTTGGTTGTCCGAAAGCGTCGTTGCTAATTTCGGGGCTCTCAGTAGACTAATGGCTATATTAGCGCTACCTGCGCGATGGGTCTATTGCTGACTGTAAAAATAGTGTGATAGCTTATTTAATTTGCCTTAAAAATAAAAAGTATTAGGAGATCAGTATGCGTCGTTGGAATGGTTGGGGTGATGACAGTACCACTAAAGAAGTTTCTGAACATGGCGGTGCATTAATTCGCAGCTTTATTGGTGAACCAAAAGCATTAGCGGATGTATCTCTTAAAAGTGTTATAGCTAAAGTACCTGCTTCTCGTTTGCCAAAGCATCCTTTAATCAGTACCGATGCGGAAGAGCGTGTTCGCCATGCGAGGGGTCAAAGCTTTCCTGATTGGTTAGCCATGCGCAGCGGTGATTTTGATGTGTTCCCTGATGGTATTGCTTACCCAGAAAGCAGTGCTCAGGTACGTGAAATTTTAGATCTTGCAGTTGAGCATGATTTTATTGTAATTCCTTATGGTGGTGGTACTTCAGTTGCTGGCCATATTACGCCGCAAGCTAATGCTAAAGCGATTCTGACTATTGATATGGGTCGGATGAATCATTTAATGGAGTTAAATGAAGAAAGCCAGATTGCTACCTTTGGTGCAGGAACGCCTGGGCCACAAGTTGAGTCTCAGTTACAAGCTCGTGGGTATACCCTAGGTCATTATCCTCAGTCCTGGGAATTATCAACGATTGGTGGTTGGGTTGCGACACGATCTTCAGGTCAGCAGTCGTTACGTTATGGTCGTATTGAGCAGATGTTTGCTGGTGGCACGCTAGAAACGATGCAGGGCACTATGGACATTCCAACAATTCCTGCCTCATCTGCTGGCCCAGACATGCGCGAAGTAACGATGGGTATGGAAGGCCGTATGGGTATTTATACCGAAGTTAAAGTACGTGTTGTGCGCATGGCGCAAGAAGAAAAATTCATGGTGTGCTTTATGCCTAGCTGGGAAGCGGGTAAAGCGGTTGCTCGTGAAGTGGCTCAGCAAAAAATTCCAATGTCGATGATGCGCGTCAGTAACGCCGCTGAGACACGTGCGCATGCAAACTTAGGTACAACGCTGAGGCAGTTCAAACTGTTGGATGGGTATTTACGCTTGCGCGGTTTAGATGATAATCGCTGCATGCTGACGTTCGGCGTAACGGGTTCTAAGTATCAAAATAAAACGTCGATGCAGCAAGTTAAGAAAATATTAAGACAGTACAAAGGTATTGGTGGTCCGTTGGCGAATATCATGGGCTCTATTTGGGCACATGGCCGTTTTAAATTCCCGTATTTACGTGAAACAACTTGGGCTCAGGGGATTGCTGTTGATACATTAGAGACGTCTACCGATTGGGATAACGTTGATAATATGATGAATGGCATGGAAGAATCGTTGCGCACGGCGCTGAAAGATGAAGGCGAAGAAGTCATGGTTTTTACGCACCTTTCTCATGTTTATGGTCAAGGTTCGAGTATTTATACCACCTATTTTTTCCGCTGCGCTGATACGTATAAAAGTACTTTAGCGCGCTGGAAGAAGTTAAAGAGTACTACTTGTGATGTTATTGCTCAAGGCCGTGCAACCATTTCTCATCAGCATGGTGTGGGCCGTGATCATGCGCCTTATATGGTGGCTGAAAAAGGCGAGCTGGGGATGCGTGTGATTGAAACCTTAATTAAAGATTTTGATCCTGAAAAGCGTCTGAATCCTGGTGTTTTGATTGAAGATGATCAATAAGCATCATTGAGATAATGGTGGTTAACGCACTTGTATCTTTCTTTTTACTTTCCACTGCTGACTCTTAGTCAGCGGTTTTTTATAGAGCCGTTATTATGTTTCAAGAAGCATGGCAATCAGGTAATCGTGAACTGTTGCTTAAACGCTTGAGAGAAAACAAGCAAGGCGAATGGGATGTTGTTGTTGCGGGTGGTGGTATTACCGGAGCAGGTATTGCCCGTGAAGCGGCGCGTCGTGGCTTGAGTGTATTGCTCGTTGATCGCCAAGATTTTGCTTGGGGAACGTCAAGTCGTTCATCAAAAATGGTGCACGGTGGCTTGCGTTATATTGCGTCGGGCGATATTAAAACGACGATGCATTCAGTTTCTGAGCGTGAACGTTTGATGAATGAAGCGCCGGGCTTGGTTGATCAAATGGGCTATTTAATGGCCCATTATAAAGGGGGTTTCCCAGGACCGTTTGTGTTCAATAGCTTGCTTCGAATATACGACTTTTTAGCGGGTAAAAAATATCGTAAATATCATAAGTTGGAAAGTTTTGAGACGTTAACCCCCCTTATTAACGATGAAAATTTAATAGGTGGCACTCAATTCGCGGATGCCGTGACCGATGATTCTCGTTTAGTTATTCGAGTATTGCGTGAAGCACAAAAAGATGGGGCTGAAGTAATCAATTATATTGGGGTTGATTCTTTAATTAAAGAAAACGGCCATGTGGTAGGGGCCAACCTCAAAGATGCAGAGACGGAAGAGGTTTTTGTGGTTAAGGCGAAAGTTGTTATTAATGCAACGGGCGCTTGGGCCGATGAATTACGCGGTGAAGTAAGCACTGAAAAGAATATTCGTCCGGCTCGTGGTAGTCATCTTGTGGTGCCAAGTTGGCGTTTGCCAGTTGCGCAGGCATTGACTGCGATGCACCCAGACGATAAACGTCCTATTTTTATTTTTCCTTGGGAAGGTCGCACGATTATTGGCACGACTGATTTAGATAATAAAGGCATCGATAATAATGAAGTGGCGATGACTCGAGCAGAACTTGAGTATCTGATGCGAGTCGCTAACGTTCAGTTTCCTAAAGCGGGGTTAGTTGAAAAAGACATAATTTCTTCGTGGGCAGGTGTTCGTCCATTAGTAAGTTCTGGCGCACTTAATCCTTCGAAAGAAAAGCGTAACCACAGCGTTTGGAGTGATAAAGGGTTAGTGACGGTTAGTGGGGGTAAATTAACAACATTTCGTTTGATCGCGTTGGATGTTTTAGAAGCGGCAGAGCAATATTTACCCAATTTTAGTGCTAAAGATTTTGGTGCTGATATGTTTACCAAATTTAAGCCGAGCCATGATTTATTTAAATCCCTTCCGGGCTATCTTAAAAAGCGTTTGCAAGGCCATTATGGCATGGACAGTGATCTGTTATTGGCGCAAGCGCATGCCAGTGAACTGGACGTCATTCCCGGTGCTAGTGCTATGTGGGCTGAATTACGTTGGTCTGCTAAAAATGAAGCGGTTGTTCATTTAGATGATTTATTATTGCGCCGAACGCGTATTGGTTTGTTGGTTGAGCAGGGTGGTTTGATTTTTGAAGATAAAATAAAATCAATTTGCTGCCAAGAATTAAACTGGAGCGATCAGCATTGGCAAATTGAGCTTAATCGTTATAAGTCGATTTGGGATAAATATTACAGTATACCTATCTGATATTTAGCCTTGACGTTAATCACCCATTTTTGACCTCAACCCCTACTTTTTAACGTAGGGGTTACTAATAATAAAAAGGAAAATGCTGTGACTCAGCCGCAATATGTACTTGCCATAGATAATGGTACGCAAAGCATTCGTGCCTTGGTGTTCGATGAGCAAGGAAATGAAGTCGCTAAGAGCAAGGTCGATTTAGAGGCGTATTTTTCTAATAACCCAGGTTGGGCTGAGCAAGACGCGGATTATTATTGGAAATCCCTTGGGCAGGCTTGTCAAAACTTATGGGCACAAGGGCTTGTAACGCCAGAGCAAATTAAAGGTGTGTCGCTCACGACTCAGCGCTATACCATGATCAATCTAGACGCTGATAAAAAGCCGCTTAGGCCAGCTATTGTATGGATGGATCAGCGAAAAGCGGAAGTTAAAAAGCCGCTCAGTGGTATCTGGGGTTTTTTAATCAAAGCACTTGGTTTAACCAATGTTATTGCTGAACTCAGAGCCAAAGCGCGGGATAATTGGATTAAGCAAGAGCAGCCAGAAATTTGGCAGAAAACGCGTCATTACATCAGTTTATCTACTTATTTAACGTTTAAATTAACCGGCCAAATGAAGGATTCTACCGGCTCGACCATGGGGTATTTACCTTATGATTATCGCAAGCAGCAGTGGGCGAAAAAAAGTGATTTAAAGTGGAAGCTTTTGGCCGCTACTCGGGACATGATGCCCGAGTTAGTTAAACCAGGTGAGTTATTAGGGAAAATTACATCACACGCTTCAGTGTTTACGTCGTTGCCTGAAGGTTTGGAAATGATCGCTGCAGCCTCGGATAAAGCGTGTGAAGTTTTAGGCTCTGGTGGTGTTGAGCCTCATGTCGGTTGTTTGAGTTATGGCACAACCGCAACGATTAATACTTCGACTAAAAAATACATCGAAACCATTCCTTTTATTCCGCCGTTTTCAGCCGCAATGCCGGGCGTTTATAATACTGAAATGATGGTTTATCGTGGTTTTTGGATGGTGAGCTGGTTTAAAAACGAGTTTGCGCACGCGGAGCAGCGTAAAGCTCAAGAACTGGGTATTGAGACAGAGCAACTTTTTGATGAGTTATTAAACCAAGTACCGGCTGGTTCTATGGGATTAATGATGCAGCCTTATTGGTCGCCAGGTGTGCGTCAGCCAGGGCCGGAAGGCAAAGGTGCATTGATTGGCTTCGGTGATGTTCATAAGCGAGCCCATGTCTATCGCGCTATTTTGGAAGGCTTGGCGTATGAGTTACGTTCAGGTAAAGAACAGATCGAAAGACGCAGTGGCACTAAAATTACTCGTTTACGGGTATCCGGTGGGGGCTCGCAAAGCGATGCGGCTATGCAATTAACGGCTGATATCTTTGGTATGACCGCAGAGCGACCCCATACTTTCGAAGCATCGGGTTTAGGTGCTGCCATTAATTGCTTTGTCGGCTTAGGCATTCATGCGGATTATGACATTGCGGTTGAGAAAATGACGCGTTTAGGTGATGTATTTGAGCCCGATTTTCCAACAGTCCAGCTTTACGATCGATTGTATAAAGAGGTTTATTTGAAAATGTATAAACGCATGCAGCCTTTGTATAAATCCATTCAAGACATTACGGGTTATCCCAAAAAATAATTATTAACGTTTTGTTATTTTAGATTGGATCTTAGAATCTCTTCAGTGTTCATTAATGACTCTAAATAAAGTGATTCTATTTTATGTGGGGTTAATTTTAATTTCTTCCAGAGGGGGCCAACGAATATTTGGCCTTTTTCTCTTTCTATTTTCATGAGCTCCACCATGGGGTAGCCAAATAGACCTCAAGGTTTGAAAATAGCCCTGCAGTTAACACAATTTCAGTACGTACTTTCGAAATGGCGTGCGCTCGACATTGACAAAACAGAGCTCTTTGAAGTGACTGCTCATAACGCTCAAGGGGTTTGTCTGCAAACCTTCCTAAGCTCAGCATCAAAACTAGGTTTTGATTTGATCCAATCCTTTGGCGGCAACGGCTCTTTGTAATGAATCAACCTTGCTTGGTTGTTTAACGGTTGTTTAACGGTTGTTTAACGGTTGTTTAATTATCGAGTTTTAATAATCTAAAACTTAATGATGGGTATTTAGAGAGAAGCGCTGCAATTCTTCTAGGGTGATTTTCTCGTCTTGTAATGCGATGATGAGTCCGAGTATAAACTGTTTGTAGTACCCAGTTTATTCCCGTATATACTGACAGGTCGGCTAAAAAAGTAACTTTGAGAATAGTCGCAGCCAGCCGCTAAACAATCTCCAATAACCTCTTTAATTTCAACTTTTCAGCAAACCAGAGAAATGTGTCTTTACCTTTTTATCAATGATTTCCTGAGCGTTATCCATGCTTTTATATGCCAAAATATCCAGTTTTATAATATCAGCATAGGGTAGAAAAGGGTATTGCTCAGGGTCACCTAAGTAATCCTCTAAAGCGATAGCCCCTTTTTTTCTGAGCGCAATAATAGCGATTACGTTATCGGGGGGTATGTGTTTTAACGTTGTGATGACAACGTTTTCGGATTAAACAGAGGAGGGTGCTTAGCCAGTATTCGGTAAAATTAATATAAGCATCACCACCCGCAGAATAAGTACCTAATGGGTTGCAATATGGCCATTTTTACGTTGTCAGCTTCATCATCGTTCGTAATCGGCCTATAGAGTAACTCATAGCCAATAAAATGTTGTTGATGTCGGGTATATGGCACCTCAAATGCCTAACAAGTGCCTTCTATAATTGAGGATATTGTCATGCGTTTCCATACTCATTGTCTATACTCAGTAAAAGATAACTTTTTGTGGAGTGGACTATGAGTGGTGTTCTGAGCTCAGTTGATGCGCGTACCCAATTGGTTGGGCAAAATAGACTAGAGCTTTTGTTGTTTAGTTTAGGAGGTGGGCAGCGCTTCGCAATTAACGTGTTTAAGGTACAAGAAGTAATGAGCTTGCCGCCATTAACTGAAATTCCTGATCGTCATGAATTGGTGGTTGGCGTTACACATCTTAGAGGCCAAACAATTCCTGTTATTGATTTACGTCGAGCGATTAAAATGGGCACGACGGTGATTGATGAAAATTCGACCATTATTGTCACAGAGTACAATATGACCGTTCAGGCATTTCTCGTTGCGGGTGTTGAGCGTATTGTGAATATGAATTGGAATGAAATACTTCCTCCGCCTGTTGGTGCGGGTCGTGCACATTATTTAACCGCGATTAGCCGCATGGATGATCGTATCGTTGAGATCATTGATGTTGAGAAGGTATTGGCAGAAATTACGCCTTACAATGCCGTAATTAGTGATGAGTGGGTTGATGATGACCTTGTAGAGTTAATCAAAGGAAAACAGATTTTGATTGCCGATGATTCACAGGTTGCATTGAGTCAAGTATCGGGAGTGCTTACGAAGCTTGGTATCGACGTTGTTGTGACGCATAACGGTCTCGAAGCTTATCAAACTCTAGAAGCCTGGAAGGCAGAAGGAAAGGACATTGCTAACGATGTGCTAATGTTAATTACCGATGCTGAAATGCCAGAAATGGATGGCTATATGCTAACAACTGAGATTCGTAAGGATCCAGTATTAAAAAGTATGTTTATTGTGTTACATACCTCATTATCGGGTAATTTTAACAAAGCCATGGTTCAAAAAGTTGGCTGTGACGGCTTTTTATCAAAATTTCAGCCAGAAAAATTAACCCGTGAAGTGCAGCGTATTATTCGTAAAAAATTAGGAATTCCAGCAAAAGAAGAGGATTGTGAAGACGAATAGCTAATTTCTTTTGTTAATGAACAATGCTGTAGTGAATAAATAATACTCTAACACCCCTATATAATAAGGTGGCCAGTGTCTCAAGCTGAATGGCCACGTTATTATGGAAAAATCATGACTCCCCAAGTAAGCCAGCTTTTTGTCTATCCTATCAAGTCTTGCGCAGGTATCTCTGTCTCTAGTTTCAAGTTTGATACAAGGGGGCCTTTATTTGATCGCCGTTGGATGTTGGTTGACAGCAAGACAGGTGTTTTTTTATCTCAACGTAGCACGCCTAAAATGGCTTTGATTTCTACCCGGATAGAAAATGATGAAGTCTGGGTCGGTCAGTCTCTGGATAATGACCTTACGGGATCTTGTCGATTGCCCACTAAGGGTGAGCGGATAGAGGTTAAGGTTTGGGCTGATACTGTTTATGGTTATGATTGTGGCGATAAGCTTGCACTGTGGTTTAGTCAATTACTGAATCATGATTGCCGTTTAGTATATCAGGGGGATTGTCAGCGAATGGCAGATGAAGGGTATGCGGGTAAAGAGACATCGGTAAGTTTTGCGGACGGATTTCCTCTGTTAGTTGTTACTCAGGCAAGCATTAATGTACTGAATGAAGCGTGTGATGCTGACATTAATGCCACTCATTTTCGACCGAATATTGTGATTAGCAATACAACAGCGTTCGCGGAAAAAAAATGGAAAGAAATAGTCGTGGAAGCAGATGATTTCATGGCAGATAAACTTAAAATGGCCGTTATTAAGCCTTGCGAACGGTGCATTATTCCTATACTGAACCCTTATACAGCGAAGCGTGAAGCAAGTATTTTACCCGTATTGTTAAAATACTGTCGTGATAATAAAAAGATTATTTTCGGTCAAAACTTAACCTTTAAATATTTAAATAATTTAAATATCAAAGTAGGGCAGGTGGTCACGATTACTAGCTAAGCGGTCATAAAATTAAAAAGCGATGATGGCTTGTTGTATTTCCCTGCTTAATCTCTTTGCCGCATGGCGCATGATATTTCTCATCGATTGGTGATATAAAAAATCATAGATGAATTTCGTTACATAACTGAGATTTCAACAATACTCCATAAAAAATAGACAAAAAAGCCGCATCATTTGGAGGCGGCTATTAAATATTTAAGTGGACTGAACTAAATAATTATTTAGTTGGGTAGTCGCGCTTTGGAGAACCCGTATAAAGCTGACGTGGACGACCAATGCGGTAATCGCTGCTAATCATTTCGTTCCAATGAGCAATCCAGCCCGGCGTTCGGCCAGTAGCAAAGATTACCGTGAACATTTCAGAAGGAATGCCAATCGCTTTTAAGATAATACCTGAGTAAAAATCTACGTTCGGGTACAAGCCACGTTTAATGAAGTATTCATCTTCAGTTGCGATCTTTTCAAGCTTTAATGCGATCTTTAATAGTGGATCGTTTTCCATACCTAGCTCAGCTAGAACTTCATCACACGTTTGCTTCATTACTTTAGCACGTGGGTCAAAGTTCTTGTAAACACGGTGACCAAAGCCCATTAGGCGGAATGGATCTTCTTTGTCTTTCGCTTTTGCAACAAACGCATCGATGTTTGATTCATCACCGATCTCTTCAAGCATATTCAATACTGCTTCGTTTGCGCCGCCGTGAGCAGGTCCCCAGAGTGCTGCAATGCCTGAAGCAATGCAGGCGAATGGGTTGGCGCCAGTAGAGCCTGCTAAGCGAACGGTCGACGTTGAAGCGTTCTGTTCGTGGTCTGCGTGCAATAAAAAAATACGATCCATTGCTTTAGCAAGAATGGGGCTGATTTTCTTCTCTTCACAGGGTGTATTAAACATCATGTGTAAGAAGTTTTCAGAATAATCAAGATCATTACGTGGGTACATGAAAGGCTGCCCCATCGAGTACTTGTAGACCATCGCTGCAAGCGTTGGAATCTTAGCGATCAAGCGGTGCGCGGAAATCATACGATGTTCATGGTTGCTGATATCCATAGAATCGTGATAAAACGCAGATAAAGCACCCACAACACCACACATAATCGCCATTGGATGAGCGTCACGTCGGAAACCATTAAAGAAATGATTTAACTGTTCGTGAACCATCGTATGATTTTTAATGGTACTTACAAAAATATCTTTTTCTTCCGCTGTTGGCAGTTCGCCGTGCAGCAATAAAAAGCAGGTTTCTAAGTAATCAGATTTTTCAGCTAGCTGATCGATCGGATAGCCACGATGTAATAAGACGCCTTTTGCGCCATCAATAAACGTGATTTTAGATTCGCACGCGGCAGTAGAAACAAAGCCTGGGTCGTAAGTGAAAAGATTCTTGCCAGTTAAGCTGCGAACGTCAACAACGTCTGGACCTAAGGTGCCTTTGTAAACTGGCAATTCTAAACTTTCTTCAATGCCATCGACGGTTAAGGTCGCTTTGATATCAGCCATGAAAGGCCTCCTGCTACTGAATTTATTTGCGTTTATTGAATTAAAAAAGCTATCGGCGCTTAATTTATCGCTTAAAATAAAAGTCGAAACTATAGAGTCTCTGGTGTGATTGTCAATTATTCCATACACTGCGTTACAGCGAATTATTGTCTAGTATAGATGATATATTATTGGAAATATCGTTAAAAGCTCATTAATTAAGGTTCATATTCTTCAATGACTGATTTTTATACAGAACCAATTGTCTTAATTAGTCGTATGAAAGAGCAAGTTATTGATTAGTTGAATGTTAAGTTTGTAAAAAAGTGTTCGGATGATTATAATTTGTCCCGACAAATTGTATGTGATGAGCATGCAGCATGTTGTCGATTATTTTAAGCCCACGTTATCTGTTTGTTTTTTGAACAGTAACAATAAAATAGAGTGTAAATGAGCCGTGAATAGCAATAGACCTAAAAATCTGGATCTGACTACAATAGAGCTCCCACTTCCTGGCTGGACTTCTATCCTTCATCGTATTTCTGGTTTCGCATTATTTTT
>JBNMOT010000082.1:0-15425 GCA_051275515.1 Oleispira sp.
ATCCACTTCAAGCTTTTCTTACCTAGACTAACGACACGTTTAGGAACGATTGAACCAACAATAAACAAGTCCCAGTTACTTTGATGGTTAGAAACAACAACACAAGGCTCGTGATTAATAAGAATTTCAGCATTATAATGTTTAATTTTAACACCTATAATCCTACGACCTATTTGAGAATATATTTGAGCCAAAATGCGGCTATTACTATGATGGAATGGACGGAAAATAATGATGCAAAAAGCCACAACCGAACTAATTACAAAATGACACGCTAATAAGAAATAACGGAAAATAGAAAGCATAAGTATCGCTAGAGCAGTGAGTTTATAGCGCCAGCATACAGATGTTTACCAAATAAGCCTAGAGCCAAATAAAGAAAGGTACATCTGACATTAAAGAATAAAAAACCACCCTAGCATTTATATCTATAGCCTTTTAGCTTCACTCTAAAATCAATAGACTTTACTAAAAATAGTCAATATTGTGAATAAACTTAAAATCCAAAAGTATCTTATTTTAGTCAGTACACCCTAGCAAAGTGGTTTATTTTATATAAAGAAACTACTTTGTTTTTGAAGCACCCAACGTCATTGATTTTAGAACATCACTTTGTCGAATAAGTCCATAATTTAAAGCTCTGCTGCGTCTAATAAAATCAAACCAAATAATAATCAAGTGACCCTTCCATGTAACTCACGAGATAAACCATAATACTCGGTGTGATTAATGCCGGCAACGTCAAATAGCCAAACGCATTAACGTCCACATCATTTGCATTTCACATTAACCAGCCCAAAATAGGCAATGAAGCATCCTTAAATACAGTAAACCATGACGTCCTTTTACTGCCAATATGTCTACTTTAGACAGATCACTTAGAAGCTCTGGAACTTTTGTACGCAACGTATTAAGCAGGCGAATACAGCCAGTACCGACACAGAAAATGTCTGATGCAGAGCCGAAGCACTGTATTACCAAGGTGCTAAGAGGTCTTAACCATAGACACACTTTAAAAGCATCAATATGATCATCAGTGCACTCGCTCCTTAAAGCCGCTTTGCACTTACAGAATACCTTTGAACCGCGTTGATTGTTTGTGGCTTCTGGCCAGGAACACTAGGATAATTTTCATAATCACGGTTACCCGCAAAGGTAAATACCAAATCATAAAGCTCTGGTTTAACCCGCAACTTTTAAACGATATCTAATTGCAATTCATCAGAAGGATTTTAGCACGAGCCGCACTATAATGCTGGCTGAACTAGGGGCTGGTTGTCCAACGGAGCGCATGCTGAAGGTCTTGTTCGTCAATTAGATAAGACACATTAATACTGTGATATTGCTCAGAGGCAACTTTCTTGCTAGGTGAATAGCGTGCGCGCCAATAATAATTTTCTGGAATGCTAGCTGACATTTCCGGTGGAGTATTCATCACCAAGCGCCACTGCTCGCCTTTTTCATTGGGTACTGCCTTGGCTAAATCTGAACGCACATGACAACCTAAGGCAAGACTGCAAGGAGCTTTTAGATCTGGAGCAATAGAATTATTTCGGCATTGAAAATCGGCCAACAAAAAAAGGTTAATCCTGCCTGAAACCCGCAGAAACTGACTTACCTTCCTGAAGATCAACAGACGTTTGACTAGGGACACGTTAACAACCAACAACTCCAGTCGATAGTAAACTTAAAGTACCAATAATAGTGAGAGATCGTCATAGGTTATTTTGAGATAGGCTATTCCAATCATTGTTTTACATTAAGTTATATTGTTGTTTTGATCTAATGGGGGGTTAGGGCCACCATTCACTAGTAGGTTCAATTAAGCGTTGATATTGCCTAACATTAAATATTTATTATTATAAAAATGTCTGCTCTTACCTGCATAGTTATTTTTTATGTTACTGAATCGCTTGATGAACCTTCTTAAACGTTTCCCAACGTGGGTCCTGATCCGCTACAACCTCTATTGGATAGCCATTCGACGTCGCAGTAAGCTGACTTAAGTCAGTTTTGAATTGCTCGAGATCATCACTGTATATTACCCATTGATTGAGCCCATCATGGGTAATAACCATGGCGATAATGGTATGGCCTTCTTGTTCAAACTGAGACTGTATTTGATGATGAAATACTTCAATTTTTTCCATTTCTTGATCAGATGGATGGCCATTACTTTCATTTCGCACGGCTGAATGCCAGGCAATCTGGATACAAACAGGAAAGCAGCCACTGTCTGCTGTTTCTTGCCAATCTTCACGACTATGAATGGTGATAGGCAGATCATTAAGGGTGCCATCTGCAATAACCCAACGATTATCTAATTTCATACACTTTCAACTTCCAAGATTATCATTTAAGAATAGCTGATTTATGCAAAAAATCAAAAAAAACTAATATTTTTATTCGAAATTAATCTAATAAAGCGTTTTTTATTGACCATGTCATGCACTAAATCAGTTAACGGTCGGTCTTTATTGGCTTAGATATTATTTAAAGCCATAATTATGGGGCAATAATCAAAGGCAGATCATGAAGCAACGTACAGTAAATGAAATATTGGCCAGCAGCCAACAACCTGATATCGATGGCATTATTATAATTGATGAGAATGGATTGATTCAGGCATTCGACCTTGCAGCTCAGCACCTCTTGGGTTATTCAGAAAAAGAAGTTATTGACCATCCTATTACAATCCTGATGTCTGAATATCAGGCCAAAAAACATTTAAGATACCTAAAACAAACCCATTCAAAACACGACCAAAATGACCAAGGACTGCCTATAGATCCCATATTTATTGGTAAACATAAGCAAGGGCAACTTATTCCTATTGCACTCACCGTTTCTATTGACCAGTCTAATCCTATTGTTCGCTTTACAGGTGTATTACAAGACTTACGCAAGCACGAACAACGCCTTAGCCAAATATTTCAAGACTTTGAGAGTACAACCCAAGCATTAAATCAGCGCATTCAATTTGATGCTCTACTCAATGACTGCAGTAACCGCTTATTAAGCTGTCATCCAAAAGAATTTGTATCGGTAATGGAGAAAACTCTAAAGAGCATTGGAAAATTCTTATCTTTTGATCACTGCTTTATTTTAAGATTTAGTGATGACTTTAGTCAAGGCAGCCTCTGGGCTGAATGGCGACGCTCTGTTAGCCTAATGAGTCCTTTTCCAAAACGCTTTGATATACCCAGAAGTGATATCTTTTTAAAGGCATTTTCAAATACCCATACTATGGTATTAAGTGATAGCAACAACCAAAGCCCAGAATATAAGACTCTCTTTAAACTTGCTCAAAACATGTCACCTAATGGATTTATTAGCTCTCGCATTACCCCTATTCAAAGTGAAAATCATACACCGGTAGGCTGCATTGGGTTTTCTATTTTAGATCCTAATCACAAGTCGTCAGACTCTCAAATCGCCCTCATTAATAACACTACGCAATTATTAATTAATGCCTGGGGACGGCATCGATTAATTTTAAAATCTCGAGAAGCCGAGCAAGACCTAGTAAACGCTAACCGTATACTCTCCCAGCAAGCTTTTCATGATGCCTTAACAGGCTTGCCAAATAGACGTGCGTTTGATCATGGTCTGTTACAAGAATTTGATCGCGCCCAACGTCATAACGGCAGTGTCTGCCTACTGATGTGCGACATTGATTTTTTTAAACACTACAATGATCATTTTGGTCACTCCCGAGGGGATCTTTGCTTGCAGCAAGTTTCACGAGTCCTGCAGAGCTCCTTTAATCGTGCAGGTGAACTGTGCACACGGTATGGGGGGGAGGAGTTTGCTATTATTTTGCCCTCTATCAATCATCAAGAAGCCACTGAACAAGCTGACAGGCTGCTGCAGAACTTATTAAATGCTAAAATTCTCCATGCACCCTCCTCTCAACAAACCTACTTAACAATGAGTATTGGTATTGCTAGATTAAGTCCAAGGCAACAGTATTCCAATGTACAAGCACTGATCAATGCCGCTGATAAAGCGCTTTACTTTGCTAAAGAAAACGGCCGAAATCAGCTAGCCTGGGCCAAAGAAGCAGAGTAATATAGTGATCTATTTATAACTATTTCCACCCTACATTATGCTATCGAGTGAAATTATCTTATTACTAACCGCTTTTATTATCGTTATCGCATTGGCCGCTTACGCCTTGTATTTAAATAAACAAGTGAAGGCTCAAGCGGAAAAAAAACATATCAAAGGTGAAGCAGAACGACTGCTCGCACAGCAAAATTTAGATAAACGCAATAATAAAATCATCGAAGATATACGGTTTATCGCCAAGTCCTTGCTTTCTAATCAATGTGAAATGACCGAGGCCGTGATGCGCATACATTATTTAGCCGACGCGTTAGACATCGATATTATGTTACAAGATCAGTATTCAACCATTCACCTGCATTTTTTAGCGTGTAAAGACATGGCGATTAAAGAAGCCTATAAAGACTTGTCGAAGAAACTGCGTTTTCAGCAAGATCAGAATCGACTGCGCTTAGAAGCATCAAATGAAACGGCTGTATTAGCAGAAGCTGAATTAATCATCCACTATGCCTTTGCTAACTTAAAGAACTTGCATTAATTTAAAACCGTCCATACCTGAAATAGCACTTACAATAAAAGGAACGATTTAAAATGAGATTTTCTATGAAAGCTTTCATTATTTCTTTAACACTGGTTTTTAGCAGCTTAAGCCTCGCGGATTGGACGCTCCAACAGCCATCAAGTATTCATTTTTTGACCGGTAAAAATACGCATATTACTGAAATACACAGCTTTAGGAAGTTTGAGGGGTCTATAAATACCCAAGGGCTTGCCAAACTCTCTATCGATCTCACCAGTGTTGATACCCGTATCGCCATTCGAGATGAGCGTATGCAAGAACATTTATTTGAGACGTCTATTTTTAGCCAAGCTACCTTTGAAGCTGAAATTCCAACAGATGTTCTTGCTAAAGTCAGCAGTGGTCAGCAAACTGAGTTTGAATTGAAAGGAAAAATTTCACTTCATGGCGAGCAAGCTCAAGCCTATTGCCAAGTAATGATCAGCCCCAACACAGATAAAACCATTACGGTATCCAGTATTACGCCGATGGTGATTGAGGCTAAAAGTTTCAATTTAATCGCTGGCATCAATAAACTTCAACAACTTGCGGGCCTTAAGTCGATTACGCATACCGTACCTCTAACATTCAATTTGTCGTTTAAAGCTAACTAACCTCAATCCTATGCCAGTAAAAGCTCTAATATTTGATTCAGGCGTGGGGGGGTTCAGTGTTTTTAAACACATCCGCCAAGCCTTACCTGGGTTAGAAACGTGTTATCTAATGGATAACTTACTGTTCCCTTATGGTATTCAACCCGACGATATTCTGATTGAAAGAATCGTATCGTTATGCAAAGTCGCATGCACTGTCGAAGCCATCGATATCATCGTCATCGCCTGTAATACTGCAAGCACACTGGCACTGCCCGCATTGCGTGAAGTGTTCGATATTCCAATTGTCGGCGTTGTACCTGCCATTAAAACAGCGGCACAGCAAAGTCAAAATCGCCATATTGCTCTGTTAGCCACACCCGCCACGATCGACAGACCCTACATTGATCAATTAATTCTTGATCATGCGGGTGATTGCAAGGTGGAACGCATTGGTAGCAGTAAGTTAGTAGAACTCGCAGAAAAATTTTGGCTCAGTGAACAACTCGATATAGAGGCCTTAAAAAGTACTTTATTGCCTTGGATAGAAAGTAATGGGGTGGATCAAATTATTTTGGGCTGCACACATTTTCCACTGCTGAGTGATGAAATCTCTAAACTCTATCCTCGCATTGGACTTATTGACTCCGGATACGCTATTGCAAGTCGACTTTGCTTCATATTGCAGCAACTCGGTCACGACTTAACCGAGCTTCAAACTGCCAGCACACAACATTCTCTGCTCGTAACAGCCGATATTGTTAATAAAGCCTCTTTTTTAACAGCATGTCGGCGAATTGCACCCTACCAGTCCTTTAATATTATTTCATAATTGCGTAAAATGCGCGGACATTATGCCTATGCCATACCTTATATTCTGGAGAAGCGATGAAAGCGCTGTCTGATCTTTACTCTCAAGTCATAACTGAACTTGGAGAAGATGTTAACCGTGAAGGGCTACTAGACACCCCTAAACGTGCCGCTAAGGCTATGCAGTTTTTAACCAGCGGTTATGAGCAGTCTTTAGAAGACATCGTTAATAATGCGGTTTTTACCAGTGATAATGATGAAATGGTCGTTATCAGTGATATCGAAATGTACTCAATGTGTGAACATCACATGCTACCGTTCATTGGCAAAGTTCATATTGGCTACCTTCCTAATGGCAATGTTTTAGGTTTATCAAAGTTTGCGCGTATTACCGATATGTTTTCGCGTCGCTTACAGATTCAGGAAACCCTAACGAAACAAATAGCCGAAGGCGTTCAAGAAGTAACCGGAGCGCGCGGTGTTGCCGTCGTAATTGAGGCTCGTCATATGTGCATGATGATGAGAGGTGTTCAAAAACAAAATTCCTCCATGTCAACTTCCGTCATGTTGGGATCTTTTAGAGAATCACCGGCTACTCGCAGTGAATTCTTACGCTTAATCGGCAAATAGTCGGGGTTAATAAGTCCAGAGTCTCGAAGACTTTTATATAACTTATATAAAAAGCGATAGCGCTTGGCTCCTTACTATGTCCTCATCTATACTGGTTTTTCACGTATACATGAGGGATCCAACCATTGGCCTGGTTTGATACTTGGATTACTAATACATTTTTGCTTGATAGTGTGACTTGGAACTGGACCTTGGCTATCTATCTTTTAGGAATCGCTGCCACTATTGATGCGATTTGGAATGGCCGCACCTCCCAAGGTACGCTGGCGTGGGTTATCTCACTGACCTTTATCCCTTTTATTTCACTCCCCCTTTACTTATTTTTTGGTAGTCGAAAATTTCATGGCTACAATAAAGTTCGAAAATCAAGTTTAAGAGTATTAGAGCAGCTTCACTCCAAGCAAGAGCTGTTCGCGCGAGCCTATCCTAGTAATAAAAAATCAGACGTAATTACGCCTCTAGAATCTCTTTCCCGCCTTCAGCAAAGTGAACACAACCATGTGCAATTATTGATTAACGGCGAGCAAACTTTCGCCTACATGTTCAAAGCGATTGAGGCGGCTAAGCACTTCGTTTTGATCCAATTTTATATTATTAATGATGGTGAACTGGGGCGACGCTTGCAACAAGCTTTAATTTTAAAAGCTAAAGAAGGGGTTCGAATTTATTTCCTATACGATGAAATTGGTAGTTCAAGCCTTAAAGATCACTTTCTATCTCCAATGAAAAAAGCGGGCATTGAATGCAGCCGTTTCAATCCAAAAAAGTTTAAACGCCGGCTGCAGCTTAACTTTCGCAATCACAGAAAGTTGGTTGTGATTGACGGTGAAACTTGTTTTATTGGCGGACACAATGTGGGTGATGAATATCTAGGTCTCGATCCAAACATTGGTTTTTGGCGAGATACTCATGTGCAAATCGATGGGCCAGCAACGCTAGCAGCGCAGCTTTCGTTTGTTGCAGACTGGTACTGGGCACAACAGACAATACTGGATTTAAAATGGCAGACTTACAAAAGTGAGAAAAACACCAAGGTACTCATTATTCCTAGTGGCCCTGCAGATACTATAGAAACGATGAGTTTGAGCTTTGTACATCTTATCTTATCGGCAAAAAAAAGAATCTGGATCGCGACACCCTACTTTGTTCCTGACTTAAAAGTGATGGGCGCTCTGCAATTAGCCGCATTAAAAGGTTTAGACATTCGTATTTTGCTACCTGAAAAAAATGACAATGCAATCATTGCATTAGCGACTCGAAGCTATGTGAGTGAATTAAGTGAATTAGGGATTACCTTCCTACAATATCAACAAGGGCTTATGCATCAAAAAGTCATGCTTATTGATGCAGATCTGAGTTATATCGGCAGTGCAAATTTAGATAACCGATCTTTGCGCATTAACTTTGAGCTCAATGCCCTGATTGAATGCGATAAAATGGCGAAAGAAGTAGAAACGATGCTGTTACAAGACTTTAATTCCAGTAATGCTTACCATCAGAGTAATCATTTTCTTGTAAGATTAGCAACGAAAGCTGCGCGATTATTATCACCCATACTTTGATTGATCAATCACTTATAGCAACCCTTGGCTTCGTCGCTAAAGGACCTGTTTATATTATTAAACACTCGGGTAAAACGAAGATTCAAACGGTTAACGTTTGCAAAGAATATTTACGCTATAATAGCCCCTAATTATTCTTTGTGAGCACCTTAATCATGTTGTCAGTCAGTCGCTTATTTCCAATATTGGCTATCATAGTGGCCTTATTAGCTTACAACGACCCCGCTCCACTCGTGGCTTGGAAGACAGCGATCATTCCACTCTTGGCCATGATTATGTTTGCTATGGGACTTACCCTGCGCACCACTGATTTTAAACGGGTCTGGCAGAATCCACAGCCTATCGCACTGGCTATTATTATTCAGTTCTCCGTCATGCCCTTAGCCGCTGTTTTATTAGCAAAGGCCTTTGGCTTATCAGATGATTTGACCATAGGCATGGTCATTGTCGGCGCTTGTGCTGGCGGCACAGCATCAAACGTCATGACGTATCTTGCGCGTGGAGACGTTGCTCTTTCGGTTAGCATGACACTGGCTTCAACACTTTGGGGGGTTATGGCAACGCCTTTGATTATTAGTGTCATGGCGGGTGAAAGCGTTAAGATAGACAGCCTAGGGATCTTATTTAGCCTCGTTAAAATGGTATTAATTCCTATCCTTGCCGGGGTATTAATTACTCACTACCAACCCAAATTTGCCAATAAAATCAATAAATACTTAGCAGACATTGCGAGTGGTTTAATTTTATTAATCATTGCCATCATTGTTGCATTGAATGCCGATGAAATATCAACGTTAGGTTATGGCGTATTGGCGGCGGTCGCTTTGCACAATATCATTGGTTTAATCAGTGGTTATATGGCGGGCAAAATAACCCGCCAGACCGAAGTAACCTGTCGTACGCTTGCAATAGAGATTGGCATGCAGAACTCAGGATTAGGGGTGGCATTAGCCCTTAAATACTTTGGTCCAATGGCCGCGTTACCTGGAGCCGTTTTCAGTATTTGGCATAATATTAGTGGCGCCATTTTGGCTGGGCTATGGCGCTGGCAAACCGATATTAAAATTCGTGCCGCGCAGCAACAACGCAGCATGCCCGTTAAGCCCTTTGATCCATCAGAAAACTAACTACTGCTTTAAAAACCGTGTGACAACCATGGCCTTTTAAAGCGGGACCCGTATTGAAAAGACAAGAATAGAAAAATTTGAAAGGCTTAAACGAAAAAACCCGCAGTACTGTCTGTTACAGAAGTACTTCGGGTTTTAAAATAATTGGCGGTGAGGGTGGGATTCGAACCCACGAACGGTTGCCCGTTACACGCTTTCCAGGCGTGCGCCTTCGACCACTCGGCCACCTCACCTTTTTCACCTAGACATGCTGTCTAGCTGCAATCTCTGCAGACGCGCGTACTATACGCAGTCGGCTATTTAGCGTCAAGCGTACATGGGCAGTATTTATCTAATCTTATGTTTTCAAAGGTTTTATTGGTAAAAGGGCTAATAATTTCAACTTAACACCGAGTCTTTTACAGGCCAGTCTTCTACGAAATCAGCCGTTGATAATTCAGGAGGTTTTTTTAATTTACAATTAACGTGTCCTACATAGATAAAACCTATAATTTCTTCATTATCCTGCAAGCCCAATGAATATTTCACATGCTGATCATAAGCCATTTGCCCTGTTCGCCAAATAGCGCCTAATTCCATCGCGTATGCTGCCGTCAAAATATTTTGAATACCGGCCCCTACGGCAAGGCGCTGCTCAAGAGGTGGCACTTTTGCATGTGCTTGGATATTAGCGATCGCCACTATCATCAAAGGTGCTCGTTGCGGCATATTTTTTAATTTAGCAATTTGAACTTCTGCTAAGTCAGCATCTTTATTTAACCCTGCTTTAGCAAATACCTCACCGAGTAATACTAGTCCTTGGTCTCGAATCGTAAGATAACGCCATGGTCGCATCCAAGCATGGTCAGGCGCTCTAAAAGCCGCTCGATAAAGTTGTTCTACTTGCAGCTCGCTTGGGCCTGGGCCCTTGAGTTGAGCGACCGAAACTCGCTGAGTTATCGCGGTTATAGCATCCATATAATCAATTTCTGTCATTTAATATTAAGTGAATTTATTATGGGATACATTCTAATCGCAATTAATATTTAAAAGCACGGAAAAACTCCATCTCTTCGCTTGCCTATTGCCATCGAATAGGGGTAAATAGGCGTCAAATAATTTGATATCGCTTTTATGAGTACAGACAAAACCGCATTAGATTTCAGTGAAACAAATTTGCCAACGCAAGATTATATTGCTCGAGTATTGGGTTATGCAGCCGTAAGTATCACATTAATAATTGGGATAATTATTGGTTACTTTCCCAGTAAAATCCTATGGGTTGCACTAATTGCATTGGTATACCCTCATTTACTTCAATATTTAACACGCTCATTCAGAACACGTCACCCATACGGCACTCGCCAAATATTAATGCATGGTGATGCTATCTTATGTGGATTAATGCTCGCCGCTATTGGTTTTCCTTTAGAGCTCACCGTATTGTTTTTAATAATGATCAATACGAGTTTCATTGTCGTAGGCAGTATCACTGCTTGGATTTTCTGTGTTATTTCATTATTTATTGGTGCCGCGTTAGGCGTATTAGGACTTGGCTATACACCCGCAGAGGATGTTCCAACAGCCGTCTTTATTACTGCTTCCCTTGGGGTTGGTATGCACTTGGCGATTACGGCCTTCAGCGCCCATCGCCAAGCGCGTGATTTAATGCGTTTAAAACTAAAATTCCAAGGTCAGGTTGAACGCTTTCAGAAATTATCACATAAAGCTTCAAAGTACATATCTCCTCAGATCTGGGAATCAATTTTTTCAGGACGAAAAGAGGTACGCTTAGAAACACAGCGTAAAAAGCTCGTTGTTTTCTTTTCTGACATTGTAGGTTTCACATCATTGTCTGAACAAATGGAAGCCGAAAGTTTAACCGATGTGCTTAATACTTATTTAACCGAAATGTCCAAAGTAGCCCTTAAGCATGGAGGAACAATCGATAAATTCATCGGTGATAGTGTCATGGTTTTCTTTGGCGATCCTAAGTCGAACGGCACAAAACGTGATGCTCTAGCCTGCCTAGCCATGGCAATCGACATGCGTCGCCACATGCAGATTTTGCGAAAAAAATGGATCGAACAAGGCATTAAAACGCCCCTGCAAATTCGAATGGGCATTAACACGGGTTACTGCACAGTAGGAAACTTTGGCACCGAAAGCCGAATGGATTACACCATTATTGGCCAAGAAGTAAACCTAGCCAGTCGTTTAGAAAGCAGTGCTGAAGCCGGTGAAATCCTAATCTCTTTTGAAACGTTCAATTTAGTCAAAGATAAAATAATGTGCCGCTTAAAAGGGGAAGTGAGCATGAAAGGCTTTTCTAAGCCCGTTGCGACCTATCAAGTGATCGACTTCCGAAGAGACCTAGGCTCCAACCCCAGTTTTATTGAACATGACTCAGAAGGTTTCTCTCTGTATTTAGATACGCAGAAAGTAAAAAGCTATGACAAAGATCGTATTGCAGATGCATTAGAAAGTGCAGCCAAGAAAATTCGCGATAAAATTATTGTTTAAAAGCCGAGTAACACCGACTGCTTTTTCGACGACTACTGACGAATCGTTCTAAAGTTAACAGCCTGTTTATTCTCGTCAGAACTGCGCATAGGGTTAATATCCAAACCACCACGGCGCACATAACGAGCATAGACAGTTAATGACTCAGGCTGACAGCGCGTCCATATATCCCAAAATGTCCGTTCAACACACTGCTCGTGAAAATCTTGATGCGTTCGCAAAGAAACAATGTACGTCAACAACGACTTCTCATCGATATGAGCACCTTTATATTCTATATAAATAGAACCCCAGTCGGGTTGACCCGTAACCGGACAATTAGATTTCAATAAATGACTGACCAAAATACCTTCAAACTCACCCGCATCAGCACCCGTAGCCAGAGATAGAATACCTGGATCTAATTCGTACTTATCCATTGAAATATCAAGATCGTCAATACAGACCGATTTCGGCTCTGCGGGAAAGCGGTGCTGCAGCGATAAGATAACCACACTCACATCGCCACCCGACGCTGCTGATAAGTCTTTTCCCATACGCTGCTCTACCATTTCTTTATTAGCAAACTTCGTCTGATTGTATGAGTTCAGGTACAATTTAAAAGACTTTGATTCTATCAAGAATGGACTGGTCGCTGGTAAGCGAAACTCGGCCATAGCAACCTGAGGAATGCCTTTATCGTTTAACCAAGAAATTTCATAGCCATTCCAAATATCTTCACCATAAAAAGGCAACGAACCACGCTCAATACCAACCGACTTCCAGCTTTCAGCCCGGGAGATTGGAAATAATAATGTCGGGTCATATCGGTCTTTATAATCCGAACTCTTACCTAATGGGTTATTTTCACTGTGTACCGATGCCATAAAATTGCCTGCACTCATTTTTCTTTAATTTGAAATTTTAATATTTAGCTGCGCATGCCCGTGCCGCGCCTTAATAACCAAACGCTGATACTCGCTAGTACTAAGATAAAAGCTATTAACATTACAATTGAAAACACGACATCAACATCCGAAATGCCCAAGATGCCGTAACGAAAACTGTTTACCATATAAAGAATAGGATTCAACTTTGATACATCCTGCCAAAACTCGGGCAATAATGAGATCGAATAAAATACCCCACCTAAATACGTTAAGGGCGTAATAATGAACGTAGGAACAATGGTAATATCATCAAATTTTGTAGCAAAAACAGCATTAATAAAACCGCCTAAAGCAAACAGAATCGCTGATAAAATGGTCACGATAATCACCACAGATAAATTGTGTAATTGTAGATCAGTAAAATACAGTGAGAGTAGCGTTACTATAATCCCGACCATCACACCCCGAACAACCCCACCAATGACGTACCCCGCCAAGATAACCGAAGGAAATACCGGCGATACCATTAATTCTTCCACAGAGCGCTGAAACTTATTACCAAAAAAAGAAGAAGATACATTGGCATAAGCATTAGTAATCACACTCATCATGATTAAGCCTGGCACAATAAACGACATATAATCTACGCCATCCATCTTACCGATACGCGACCCAATAAGATTGCCAAAAATAATAAAATACAAGATCATAGTAATCGCGGGGGGTAGCAGGGTTTGTTGCCAAATACGCATAAATCGACGCACTTCCTTAATCACAATAGTACTGAAAGCAACCCACTGAATGGAAAAAACACTGCGTTCAATTCGCTCATTGCCCTGCTCTGCCTTAACATTATTACTCATACTAGACCTCCTTCTTCTGCTGACTACTGCTCTGACTCTGCTCAGCATGCTGCCCAGTATCTTGATGCCCTTGCACAAGATTAACAAATAACTCTTCCAACCGACTCGCTTTCGTTCGCATACTGCGCACTTGAATATTGGCATCGATTAATGCGCTAAATACATCGTTTAGACTTTGCCCTTTGGTCACAGTAACCTCTAAACAATCACCCACATTGACCCATTCAAAATCAGTCAGTTTAGGCAAGTTGTCTAAGTCACCTTCAACATCTAATATAAAAGTTTCTGTTTTCAGCTGACTTAACAGTTTTCGCACACTGGTATTAGTAACGATTTCGCCATTATTAATAATCGCAATATTTTTACAAAGCTGTTCAGCTTCTTCTAAATAATGCGTCGTTAAAATAATCGTAGTGCCCTCTGCATTCAACTTTTTCATGAACTCCCACATCGAACGACGCAGTTCAATATCAACACCCGCCGTTGGCTCATCCAAAATAAGGATTTGCGGTTTATGAATCAACGCTCGAGCAATCATCAAACGTCGCTTCATGCCTCCTGAAAGCATTCTGGAAGTCTCATCACGCTTATCCCACAAGTCTAAGGCTTTAAGCAGGACTTCAGCGTGAGCAGCCACCTGTTTCGCCGTTAGGCCGTAATAACCCGCCTGAGTGATAACAATGTCATACACTTTCTCAAACTGATTAAAATTAAATTCTTGCGGCACGACACCTAAGCACTGCTTCGCCGCAAACGTATCCGTGACCAAATCGTGACCCATAATCGACACACTGCCAGACGTCTTCTGCACCAAAGAAGACACGATGCCTAAAATTGTTGATTTACCAGCACCGTTGGGGCCTAGCAAGGCAAAAAAATCACCTTTCTGAACAGTTAGATCAATTCCTTTTAATGCTTTAAAGCCATTTCCATAGACTTTCTCTAGCCCTTGGATGGATAATGCAGCCGTCATATTAAACCTTTATCTAAAACTATTTAAGATAGAACCCTTTAAGATAGTATCAACAGAGTACAAAGAATGAACCAACGGCTCGCCTACCATGTAGAATTATTAAACCAATTAGCAACACAACTCGCTAAAGTGGAGACGTCAGATCAAGATTACAATCAAGACAATACTATTCTACAGCAACTTGGCCAGCTGATTGAGTCTTTAAAGGATCCTTCTGAGCAACAGTCTGGTTCAGCTGTGTTCGAAGGCCAGCAATGGCTGCACCGTTTTTTAACGCACAACCCTGAATTAGCAGCGGCGATTCACCGCGACCTTTTATGGTTTTTCGGCGGGGACTGCCTTCACTTCATGCCAGATGACGAAATAGAAAAGTATCAACTGTTAGATGACGCGATGGCTGAAGCCATGTTGCGCAATACGCCGTTTAACTATACGTTGTCACGCGAAGCTATTTTCAAATAGCATAATAAGCCCCACTCATCTTATTCAGTCTCTTTATTACAATGTACGAACAAGATATTGGGGCTTTTTAATGGTTGTTATTTGCGCGACACCTAAATAATAGGCATAAAAAAAGTCACTTCAGATACCTGAAGCGACTTTTAGAATTTGGAGCGGAAAAGGAGACTCGAACTCCCGACCCCAACCTTGGCAAGGTTATGCTCTACCAACTGAGCTATTTCCGCATGAATGTTTCAACTGATTCCTCAGCAGAACAACAACTTCACTTGTTATTCTAGGACTTGTCAATACGTTCTTTCGTGAGAAAGAATGGTATCCCCAAGGGGATTCGAACCCCTGTTACCGCCGTGAAAGGGCGGTGTCCTAGGCCTCTAGACGATGGGGACACACCGTTTGAGTGATGTGCA
>JBNMOT010000083.1:0-15012 GCA_051275515.1 Oleispira sp.
GATCGTGATTGCGATTATCTTGCACATCGTCGTGATTATGCTTTTTGCAATCGAATGGCCAAAAGAAAAGCGGCAATTAGCTGAGCCGACGCCGAAAAATATTCAGGCTAAGGTCATTCAAATTGAAAGTAAGCAGATTAAACAGCGAAAGCTCGATGAACAAAAACGACTTAAAAATGAGAATTGGAAAAAATATCTAGCCGATAAAAAAGTCGCGAACAAAAAAGCTGCGCAGGCAAAAGCAGCTAAAGATAAGGCCATTCGTGACAAAGCGGATAAAAAGAAAGCGGAACGTTTAAAGACAGCAGCGGTTCTGAAAGAAAAAGAACTGAAAAAGCAGGAAAAAATAGCAGAGCAACAAGCATTTGAGCAAGCGCAAGAAAAATCATTGTTGGAAGCACTAGCGGAAGAACAGCAACAGCGTTCGATTGAAAAGGCAATGGCAGAAGAGCAGCAGGCGCGAAAAAATGTCGCTATCACTAATGAAATTGCCGCTCAAATAGAAGCGAAAATTTCCCAAGTATGGAGCTATCCCCCTAGTGCGCGTCCTGATATGGAGGTTGTTGTTCGAATTCAGCTTATCCCAACAGGTGAGGTTATCAATGTTTCAATTATTACTAGCAGTGGCAATGAAGCACTGGATCGTTCAGTATTAGCCGCGATCAGTCGTGCGCAGCCGTTGCCTGTACCAAAAGATATTCGATTATTTGAACAACAATTTAGAAATTTTATAATGCCTTTTAGGCCTGAGGATGCAGTGTGGTAATGAAGTTAGTTTTTCAAGTCGTATTATTAAGTTTATTAGCATTACAAGTTCGAGCTGAGCTTGTTATTGAAATCACTCAGGGTAATCAGCGTGCAATCCCTATGGCGGTTGTACCCTTTAAGTGGAAGGGTTTAGAAGCACTTCCCGAAAACGTCGCACAAATAGTGTCTAATGACTTGGGTCGAAGCGGTTATTTTAATAGTCTACCCAACACAGAAATGCTCAGTTTGCCTAATAAAGAAGAAGAAGTTTTCTATCGAGATTGGGAATTATTAAAGCAAGACTATCTTGTTGTCGGTGACATTAAGCCAGATGCTAGCGACGGCTATATCATTAATTTTAAGTTAATCGATATTAATACCCGTACGGTTTTGATGAATCAAAAGTTAACGGGTGGGGCGTCTGCGTTGCGCGATATTGCACATTTCATGAGCGATCGTATTTTTGCCGCTTTAACGGGGTTGCCAGGAGCTTTCTCGACAAAGTTAATCTATGTCACGACCAATCGTGAGCGTACTCAGTTTAATTTGAGTTATGCCGATGCTGATGGCGCTAGAGAGCAGAATATATTTTCTTCGAAGCAGCCTATTATTTCTCCTGCTTGGTCTAACGACGGAAAAAAAATTGCTTATGTCAGCTTCGAAAATGGCCGCAGCGAGATTTTTATTCAAGAAATCGCCACGGGCAAGCGTGAAAAAATAGCGTCCTTTAAAGGCTCAAATAGCGCACCGGCTTTTTCTCCTGATGGCACTCAAATGGCGATGGTGCTGTCGCGTAACGGCAACCCTGATGTTTATGTAATGGATCTGGCGACGCGAAAACTTGACCGTATTACCACCCATTACGGCATCGACACAGAACCTCAGTGGATGCCTGACGGTAAAAGCATTATTTTTACCTCCAGTCGAATTGGCAAGCCGCAGATATACAAGGTATCGCTATTGCAGCGTAAACCTAAAAGAATAACCTTCGAGGGAGATTATAACGCTCGTGCTCGGATTACGCCCGATGGTCGTAAAATGGTAATGGTTCATAGAAACGGAGATGATTTTCATATAGCAACGCAGAACATGAAGACAGGCGTGTTACAAATTTTAACATCTGAGACCCAATTGGATGAATCTCCTAGTGTTGCGCCGAATGGAAGTATGGTAGTTTATGCAACAAGTATGGGTGATCGCAGTATCTTAGCTGCGGTTTCGTTAGATGGGGAGGTTAAATTCCGTTTACCATCTAAATATGGTGATGTTCGGGAACCTGCTTGGTCACCCTTGTTAAAGTAATAAAAATAGACTTCTTCAAGATGGCTAAGCGAAAAAATTAAAAACAACGTTAGATTAAAAAATGGGAAGTGAAATTATGCAAAAGCGTGCATTAGTTAAAGTATTAGGATTGACTTTCGGTGCAGTATTAATGACTGCGTGTGCCAGTAATAGCGATCTTGCAAAGGGCGATGAGTTACAAGCACTTGATGCTGCTGCACAAGAAAATGCTGCAGAAGTAGAAACTAAGGGTGTTGAAGCACAAGCTGTTAACGGCGAACAGATGGATGCCGCTACAAACGAAACTCAAGCAGCTTTGATGGAAGCAACTGTTTTCTACTTCGATTTTGATAATACAACAATCAAAGCCGATAGCAAGAATGCTTTAATTGCTCATTCTCAGTATTTAGCCGCTAACTCTTCAGCGCGCGTAATACTAGAAGGCCATGCTGATGAGCGTGGAACTGTTGAATATAACCTAGCATTGGCTGAGCGTCGTGCCCTATCCGTTAGCCGTTTCTTAAAAGCTAATGGTGCAGCATCGTCTCAAATCGAAACAGTAAGCTTCGGTGAAGAACGTCCAGCTCTAATGGGCCATAACGAAACTTCTTGGTCTAAAAATCGTCGTGTTGAGATTAAATACCAGAGCCGTTAATTTCTAATGAAATATACAGTCTTACCTCTCGCGCTGATGATCTCTATGTTCAGTGCAGCGGAAGATGGCTGGGTAGCAGTAGGCCAAGCGCCTACTGCTAAACCTGCTGTTAAGCCCGCCGTGTCGCAACAATCTAATAGACCTTCTCCTGCTAAACCCTCGTTACAAGTCGAACTTTTGACTATGGTCGAAATGATGCAGCAAGAAATTGCCGAGCTGCGCGGTACAGTAGAAGAGCAGAGTCATAAGATTGAGCTATTGCAAAAGCAACAACAGCAGCGTTACCTTGATCTTGATCGACGTATGGCTGATTTGTTGAGTACGCCTATTGCAGCGTTAAAATCGAAGGGCGATGTTCAGTCGAATGTTTTGTCTGCCGATGATTTGTATACCAGAGCAATGTCTTTTATTAAAAAGAAAGATTTTACGCGCGCACTTGAACAATTAGATCTATTGGCTAAAACCTACCCAAAGCATGTTTTAGCCGCCAATGCATTTTATTGGTCTGGAGAAGTTCAGTTAGCTGAAGGAAATTTTGCGTTAGCGATTAAGCAGTTCGAAACAGTGGTTTATCAGCACCCGGACCATAATAAAGCCGCGGATTCTCATTATAAACTAGCGGTCTCTTACGATCGTAGTGGCAATTCTGCGAAAGCGAAAGAGTTGTTGAAGCAGGTAATTGAGCAGTACCCTGGTATTTCAGATTCGGCTGTACGCCTTGCTGAACGCTATCTTGCTAGGTTGCAGGCGAAATAATTGTAGAGGCAAGGTGGTTTAATCGCTGAGTTTTTTTTGCAAGTGCTTGTCTTTTATCGTTTATTTTAAAAAAACGCTTGCGCAGGACAAATAAAACAGTATTATGTGCCTCCTTGCTTAAGGGCCGTTAGCTCAGTTGGTAGAGCAGTTGGCTTTTAACCAATTGGTCGTGCGTTCGAGTCGCACACGGCCCACCATTAAGCGGGATATATTTTAAAAAAGATATTGCTGTAAGTTTATGAAAACGTTGACATTTATTTTTAACTCAGTATACTTCGCAGCATAGAGTTTAGGTAAGCTTAATGACTTACCAGCCAATTCGAGAGTCTCACAAGAGATTCTAAAAGAATTTGGGCCGTTAGCTCAGTTGGTAGAGCAGTTGGCTTTTAACCAATTGGTCGTGCGTTCGAGTCGCACACGGCCCACCATTATATAGAAAAGGGATAAGCGTAGAGCTTATCCCTTTTTTTATGTCTATAATATTTGCCTCGTCGTATCGTTAGCCTTTCACTTGAATATGTTATACTACTCCACCCTATTTTTACTATATCGATCTCTTTAAGGTCCTTAATCTAGCTTCGCAGGAAATTTTGCCTTTATGACTAGCTCCGTTGTCAATGAAGAATCACAATTTGTACGTGATCATCTAAACGCTAAAATTGAAGCCATAACCATCGCTGATGACAAAGAGATGTCTCTTCTAATCGCAGAAATTAAGCAGCTTCTCATACAAGAAGATGCCGTTATGGTCGCTCATTATTATACTGACCCAGAATTACAGGCTTTAGCTGAAGAAACCGGTGGTTGTGTTGCTGACTCATTAGAGATGGCTCGGTTTGGTCGTGATCATCCCGCTTCGACTCTCGTAGTGGTGGGCGTTAAGTTTATGGGCGAAACAGCAAAAATTTTGAGTCCTGAAAAGCGGGTTATAATGCCGACCTTAGAGGCAACCTGTTCATTGGACCTAGGTTGCCCTATTGATGAGTTTTCTGATTACTGTGATCAGCACCCTGAGCGAACGGTTGTTGTGTATGCCAATACTTCGGCTGCTGTTAAGGCCCGTGCTGACTGGGTTGTGACGTCTAGCATTGCTGTGCAAGTGGTTAAGCATCTAACGGATAAGGGTGAGAAAATTATTTGGGCCCCGGATAAGCACCTAGGCAACTATGTGGCAAAAGAAACGGGTGCTGACATGTTGATATGGGATAGTGCCTGTATTGTTCATGACGAGTTTAAGGCTAAGGCCTTGGTCGACTTAAAGTCTGTCTATCCTGATGCCGCTATATTAGTGCATCCTGAGTCGCCACAGAGCGTTGTAGACCTAGCAGATGAAGTGGGTTCAACCTCGCAATTGATTGCGGCCGCCGCAAGCTTGCCGAATAAGCAGTTGATTGTTGCCACCGATAAAGCCATCTTTTATAAAATGCAGCAGGCTGCTCCCGATAAATTGTTGATCGAAGCACCGACTGGGGGTAATGGTGCAACGTGTAAAAGCTGTGCGCACTGCCCTTGGATGGCGATGAACGGATTAACGAATTTACGTGACGTGCTTAAGCGCGGTGATCAAGAAGTGTTGGTTGATGAAAACATACGCTTAGAATCGATTAAGTCGCTGAATCGCATGCTATCGTTCACACCGAATACATAATCAGTAGTTTTTAATACTTCAGGGGCGCAACAATCAAAAAAATATCATTCAAACTTATTAAAAGCTGAGTGATTCTTTTGCTTTTGATATTTGTGTTAAGCGTTGTTTTAAGCGTTCTTGTTGCTGATAGGTTCCCATCTTTTCTGCGAGATTAACCGCGAACTGAAGCTGTTTAATCGCTTTGTTTTTTTGACCGTTTAAGAAAAAATATTCACTTTTTGCTCGATATGCCAGTAATAAATCTTTCGATTTATTGGCTGTTTCTGCAAGTTGATTCCATATTATGGGGTCAGTTTCTCGGCGTTCTGACCAGCGTTGGATATCGGCTAGCGCTTCTTTTGCTTGTCCATTTTTGGTCATTATCTCCGCAAGGCTCATCGCGATAGGGTAGCTGTCAGGGCGCAATTGATAAGCGTCTTGTAAGTTGGTAATCGCGTCGTCCGTTTGCTCAAGTTGATCGAGTACTTTTGACATTAGGATAGTGACGGCCGGCTGATCTTGGTTATTTTCAGAAATAGACAATAAAGACTCACGTGCTGACTGATAGCTTCGCGCTAAAAAATGAACCCAGGCTTTGCTGTAGCGGTAACTGTCTTTTTCTTTCTCGTGCGTGGTGGCTTTTAAGGCTTTGTCAAAATAAGCATATTGATCGGCGGTGGGAATTAGGTAGCGTATTTTTGCTCGCTGCTGCATGATCAGAAAATTGAAGCTGCGGGTTCTTTTTTTAACGGGAAATGCTTGCGCTCGGTTAGCCGCATCGGATATGCGAGTATCGGTAATAGGGTGAGTCAGTAAAAATTCTGGCGGACGTTGACTATAACGATTGGCGGCGAGCATGTGCTGAAACATTGAAGACATTGCACTAGGATCTAAGCCAGAGCTCACGAGGGTTTTCATACCGGTTCGATCAGCTTCTTGTTCCCAGTCGCGGCTGTAAGCGAGTTGGTTCTGTATTGAGGCGGCTTGGCTACTCATTAAGCCAGCAAAGCCTGCGTCGGTATTATTAGAGGCAATCAATAAGATGCTGGCGAGCAATGTAGCGATGGCAATCGGTGCTTGGCGTTCAGAGTTTTCAATTTGACGAGCAAAGTGACGTTGACTGAGGTGAGCAAGTTCATGAGCAAGAATAGAAGATACTTCATCTTCGTCATCAGCATGTAAAAAGATGCCTAAGTTAATGCCGATAATACCACCCGGGACAGCAAAGGCATTCAGATCACCTCGATCGATGACAACGAATTCAAATCTATGGTCTCGTACTTCGCTGTGGGGTGCTAAGCGAAAAATAAGTTCTTCAATAAAAGAGGTGGTCAAGGGGTCGTTTATCGTCACTGCTTGTGCTCTTAGTTGTCGCAGCCATATTCGTCCGAGTTGATGTTCTTGGGTTTGGGAGACAAATCCTGAGCTTGAGTCGCCAAGCTCAGGGAGTGCATTACTGGCGGAAAAACTTAATTGAACACTGAATGCTGTGTAAATAATGGCAGCAATGATAAATTTAAATGAAATAGAGCGAGGCGTTTGAGTGGCCATCGGTAATGAAATTCCTTTATTGGGATCTGAATAGTATAGACAGTAAAAATCATAAATGATTCTCAGATCAATGCACTGCTATAATGTTGCCTTAGATTTGTTATGGGTGCCATTGTGTTAGAGCAAAATAAACAAAAAATTACTCAGCAGCTCGATTTAAAGGGCTTAGTATGTCCTTTGCCTTTGCTAAAGATGAAATTAGCGTTAAAGCAGTTGGAACCTGGGCAGTTGTTGTGTGCGGAAACGACCGATTCAGGTTCTTGGAAAGATTTTCATAAATTTGCTGAACTGACTGAACATGAATTAGTAACCGCTGAACGTGTGAGTGCTGATTATGTCAGACCTGGTGCGGTTAGCGAAAAGACGGCCGTTGAATATTATCGATTTATTATTAAAAAAGGATTGTAAGCGAGTATGTTGAAGGTATTCAAAGGATGGATGGAGCGCTATTTTTCTGATGAAGAAGCACTCATTTTCTTATTGCTGTTAATTTCATGCTTTGCGGTCATTATTGGTTTTGGCTCCGTACTGGCACCGGTATTTATAGCGATTATTATGGCTTATCTTCTGCAAGGCGGAATGAGCTACTGCAAACGTAAAGGTTTGGGCAACCTATTATCGACGCTTATCCTGTTCGCATTATTTCTAGGGGTCTTTCTGGCTATTTTATTTGTGGTAATACCGGCCACTATTTCTCAGGCTGGACAGTTATTTTATGAGTTGCCCAAAATGTTAGCGAAAGGTCAGGGGTTATTAATGCTCTTGCCAGAGCGTTATCCGGATTTGATTACCGAGATTCAAGTACAAGACTGGATGGGGCAAGCTGGACAAGAACTGGCATCTTTAGGCCAGTGGATATTATCGTTTTCACTTCACAGTATCCCGGGTGCTATTACCATATTAATTTACTTAGTATTGGTGCCAATTCTAATCTTTTTCTTTTTAAAAGACGGATCAAAAATTACTCAATTTCTACTGTCATTTTTACCCCAGGATCGTCAACTAATGAACACTATTTGGGCCGAAATGGAGGTTCAAATTGCTAACTATATCCGTGGTAAAGTGGTCGAGATTATAATCGTGGGGGGGGTTACCTACATTGGTTTTATTATTTTTGATCTGCGGTATGCTGAATTACTCGCTATCTTAGTGGGTTTATCGGTATTGATCCCTTACATTGGAGCGGCTGTTGTGACGGTGCCCGTTGCCGTCATTGCGTATTTCCAGTTTGGTTATGGTGAAACTTTATTCTATTGCCTGTTGGTTTATGGTGTTATTCAGGCATTAGACGGAAATGTATTGGTTCCGCTACTGTTTTCTGAAGCCGTCAATCTACACCCTGTTGCGATCATTGTTGCGGTGTTGGCGTTTGGTGGTATTTGGGGATTTTGGGGTGTTTTCTTTGCCATTCCTCTAGCGACCTTGTTTAAAGCTATTTTAACGGCTTGGCCTCAGGCGAAAAAAAGGGTGGAACCGACGCAATCAAGCGATGAGAGTTGATTGTAGCTTGTAAGCAAAGGCGCTGATGAGTAATATGCGCGTTTAGTTTGATTGAATCGTTTAATTTGGAGTTTTAGCAGATGATTACTGGCAGTATTGTTGCATTGGCAACACCTATGCACGATAACGGTGACATTGATTGGGAAAATCTTGATCGTCTTGTTGAATTTCATATTAAAGAAGGCACTGATGGCATTGTCGCAGTGGGTACTACGGGCGAATCAGCGACGTTAAATACAAAAGAGCATTGCGCGGTCATGGAGCGTGTGATTAAAACAGTCGCAGGACGAATTCCTGTTATTGCTGGTACAGGCGCGAACTCTACCTCTGAAGCCATTGAGTTGACTCAAGAAGCGAAAAATCTTGGGGCAGATGCGTGCTTGCTCGTGACGCCTTATTATAATAAGCCTACCCAGGAAGGTTTATTTTTACACCACCAAGCGATCGCTAAAGCGGTTGATTTAGGGCAAATTCTTTATAATGTTCCTGGGCGAACTGGGGTCGATATGCTGCCTGAAACGATTGCGCGTATTGCTGAAATTGACCAAGTTATTGGTGTTAAAGAAGCCACGGGTGATCTAGTACGGGCTAAGCAAGTAATCGACTTGGTTGGCAATGACATCGCAGTATATTCTGGCGATGACGACACGGCGCACAACCTAATATTGCTGGGTGGTCATGGTAATATCTCGGTAACCGCAAATGTACTGCCTAAGATGATGGCAGAATTATGCCGTTTATCGTTAGCGGGCAAGTCTGAAGAAGCCGACGCGTTAAATACTAAGCTAATGGTGATGCATGCCGTCATGTTTTTAGAGTCTAATCCGATTCCCGTTAAATGGGCTTTGCATCAGATGGGCCGGATGACCGCAGGCATTCGTTTACCGTTAACGCCTTTAGCTGAAAAGTACCGAAATAATATGCACAGTGTATTAACCTCCTTTGGTTTGGTGAAATAATTGATGACTCGCACAGTATTTTTATTATTATTAGTGGTTAATCTTAGCGCTTGTAGCGCTATTTTTGGTGATACATTTAGTGACCGAGCTCAAGGCTATTTGACCTTGGAAACTAAAGAAAGCATGAAACCTGTTCCTGGACAGGCTGAGTTGCCGATTGAAGATGCTTACGTTATCCCTGTAATGAATCCGTCTTCCGTGTCATTGATTAAGCTAGATGAGGATGGCGATTTTGTTGTCCCTAAGCCTCAGACACTTCTCGTCTTGGCAGAAGGCCAAGACGAGACATCGTTAGCTGAGTTGCAAGACACTATTTTAAATCCTCGCTTGGAACGTGATGGTGCAGGCACTCAAGTCCTTCGCTTAAACGGTCATTTTGCCGTGGTTTGGACGTCGGTTGCCGAAGCCTTGGCTGAAAGTGATTACACGCTGACGGATTTGAACCGTTCAACCGGTACTTATTACATTACTATTTTTGATCCCGCAGCAGAGTTACCCGAAAAGAGTTTTTGGCAGTGGTTAACCA
Organism: Oleispira sp.; assembly: GCA_051275515.1. Classification (GTDB taxonomy): domain Bacteria; phylum Pseudomonadota; class Gammaproteobacteria; order Pseudomonadales; family Oceanobacteraceae; genus Oleispira. The sequence goes on from JBNMOT010000083.1 coordinate 9,603, forward strand.
ATAGTGATGAGCTAGGTGTTGAGGTTGATTATCTATTAAAGATGAATCGCTCTCGACTGGGTGTTTATTTATCGTTGCAAAAAGACCTAGAAACGTTAGCAGAAGATGCTTTAGCGGTTAGTTTTTTAACGGATCTGCAAAAAATATTAGTGCAGTGAGATTTGCGTCTTTAGGCAGTGGCAGTAAAGGCAACTCCACCATAATCGATAGTGGCGAAAGCAGAGTTTTAATTGATTGTGGTTTTAATCGCAAACATACGCGTATCCGTCTGCAAGAACTCTCGCTTGATTTGTCTGATATTGATGCGATTTTAGTGACTCACGAACATAGCGACCATGCGAAAGGTGTTGCTTTGGTATGTGAGTCGATTGATAAGCCTTTTTATTCTACTTACGGTACTGCTCGGTCTGCAGGTTGGCTTGAGCATCCTTTGTGGCATTGTATCGACAGCCATGACAGCTTTAAAATTAATGAATTAAACATTCAAGCCGTTGTGGTTCCTCATGACTCGCAAGAACCTGTGCAATTTGTAGTGTCTAACAGTGAATTTAAGATTGGCGTATTGTCTGATCTCGGATCGTTAACCCCTTATGTTATCGACGCTTACCAGCATTGCCATGGCCTGCTGCTTGAAGCCAATCATGACCTGCAGTTATTGCAGCAGGGTTCTTATCCTCCTGCCTTAAAGCGTCGTGTCGCGGGAGATTTTGGTCACCTTAACAATCAGCAGTCGGCAGACTTGTTATCGCGTTTATTATGGCCAGGCATTCAGCATGTATTGGCAAGCCACATCAGTGATAAAAATAACCAGCTTGAACTCGTACAAAAGGAATTTGCTCAAGTATTAAGGTGTGAATGGCAGGATGTTGATGCTGCCATTCAAGGTGAGAGTACTGGCTGGCGAGTGCTCAAATAGCCTTTAGAGGCGGCTTTATAGTAAGGGAATGTTCAATATTGTAACAAGTTCCCCGAAAACATGATTTATTTCTAACTATTTTACACCGCCGCTTGAATTTTGCCCCAGAACAAGGGCAAACTAAGCACAACCTTAAGATTGTCGTCTAACTTAGTACAATTAAAAATAAATATTGAAGGAATTAACATGAAAAAATTGTTAGCAGTCGCGATTGTTGCCGCCATACCTATGATGGCCCAAGCCGATTTATTATTTACGGTTAAAGCGGGCGCTAGCTCGTGGAATGCAGAAGCAAGCGGTGATGTTGATGGCGATACTGACGTAGGTAAAGATGGCCTTAACCTAGACTCAGAAAATAATAACGTATTATTCGCTGCTTTCGAACATCCACTGCCGATTCTTCCTAATATTAAAATTATGAAAACCGATTTGGATTTGACCGGTGAAGGTAGTGCAACAATTGATTTCTTAAACCTGACCTTTACGGAAGACACTTCTTCGCAGTTTGATCTTTCTCATACCGACCTAACCCTATACTGGGGTATTCCTTTACCGATCCCTTATATTGATATTAACTTTGGTTTAACCGCGCGTCAGTTTGACGGTCTTGTATCGGTTAAAGGAAAAGATTCGGGTAACGAAGAAACAGTAGATTTAGATTTCACCATGCCAATGGGCTACTTGAATGTCGATATTGATACGCCATTCGGTATTTATGCGCGTGCAGATTTGAACGCTATTTCTTATGGCGGTAACGGCATTACGGATACCGCGATTGCTGTGGGTTATACCTTGCCAATCCCATTTGTTGATGTCAATCTTGAAGCCGGTCATCGTGCAATCAGTGTGAAAACGGATGAAGATACTGCAAATGTCGAAACAGACATTGAAGTAGCGGGTATGTTCTTTGGTCTGAATGTGTCTGTTGGTTTGTAAGCTCACGCTATCGACATAAAAAAACCGCCGTTAGTCTGACTAACGGCGGTTTTTTTGTGTGCCAAAATCAAGGTTCAGACTTATTCTGCTTTACGCACAAACTTCGCTAAGATTTCACCACTTTCACGATTGCCGACATAAAGACTGATGACTTCAGCGCGCACTGCATGAGTCGGGTGGTCTTGGTAGTCAATACTGCTGAAGCAGCGGTCTTTCAATGTGCAGAAGCGTAATCCAAGTTGAACTTCCAGGTGACGCCCATCACTTTGAGCATGGGTTTCTTCTGGGCTCGCGTTCCATTTAATATCTTCAAAGACGCCAGGAATCCATTGCCACTGGCGGTTATACACTTTTAAGGTGGAATGATTCTTAAAATTTAATACCGTAGCGACCCAGCGATGACCGTTTTTCATTAAGACTTCTTGGCCAAGACGATTTTTTTCTAGGTCTTGATGCAGGGCAAATTCGACCACGGATTTTGCTGACGGTCCTGGCGCATAATCGGCTGCTTCATCAGGAAACAAACTGCTATAGGGCCCACTATCAGGTAAGCTGCGAATGCCGACAATTCTAAAGGGGTGAAAGCCTTTTTTATAGTTATAACGCGCTGCCTGCAGTGGGTAGTTAATATAATAAGTACTTTGTTGTTCCAATTTCTCGTTCGTCAGGCCAGCGAAACGTTTATCTTGAGAGCTGAACAGTGCCTGTACATTTTCTTCTGTAAGATAATCTTTATTACCCCAGTGAAGATCAGCGCTTTGTAATCGACTCTTAATACGTTTGTTTCGAATATTGGCTTCTTGTTGTGCTTGCTCTGCTGCTACGCGTGCTTGTTCTTGGGCTAATAAGTCAAATCGAGTGATCTCTGCTTTCGAAGGACCACAAGCTGCCAGCAACAATGTGGCCGTGGTAATAATAACTTTAAGCACGGTATTCATGAGGTTTCCATTTTTCTAGTTGTTTTAATAAAGGGAACTTCTAATGGGCGATATTATTACTGAAAAAGACTATTTTTTCGAACTATTGCTGACTTTTATCCTTATCTTGTTAAATCAGTGTGAATGTCATGACTAGACAATGCTTTGTGTCTATGACAATGTGTAAAAAAAAACGGCGAGTTTATATCTGTGAAGTATCTCTTATTAGTTGTAGGGTTAATTGCGTCATGTGTCGTTGTCACTTCTTGCGGTAACAGTTTTTCAGAAATTGAAGGTGGTGAATTACGTAAGCGCGCTTATCGATGTGTCATTGAAACGAATATCACGCCTGCAGATATTCAAGTTTGTAAAAATATTCAGCGAGAGTGTCGGCGTCGTCAAGACGAAGGACAATTCGACTGTTAACGATATTTTTATTGGTCAAAATACAATCAAATAGAATTTTATTTTGTTTGTATTTTTTATTTAGATTTAGATTTTCATTACTCTAAGTCTTGAAATATGAAATTTGAGTACCATATCTCTTTTAGACATTTGTTCTGTAATGGGATGTTTTGAATAAATGGTATAGAGTTATGCCGTTTAATAACGATAAAGAATAAACCTTTGGGGAATAACGATGAATTTTTTAAAACAAGTACCTGTATTAGCTATGGGTGCTCTATTATTGGTTGGCTGCAGCCAGGAGCGCGAAGTGAAGTTAGAAAATCATGTTGATCAAGCAAGTTATGGTGTTGGTCTTAATATCGGTGAAAGCCTAGCCCGTGACGCTGTTGAATTGAATGTTGATGCCATTGCGGCAGGTATCTCTGATGCATTGTCCGGTGCAGAAAAACGCATTGATCAAGAAACTCTTCAGGCGGCTTTTGAAAAAATCCGTGAAGAGCAAGAGCGCAAGCAAGCGGCTGTTAATGATGCTGCTGCTCAATTAGGTACTAACTTCCTTGCTGACAATGGTAAGAAAGAAGGTATTACTACTTTAGAGTCTGGTTTACAATACGAAGTAATGACTGCTGCTGCAGAAGCCGGTGCTAAGCCCGCGGCTACTGATACTGTATCTGTTCACTACCACGGTACGCTAACCGACGGTTCTGTTTTTGATAGTTCTGTTGAGCGTGGTACTCCTGCTGAGTTCCCAGTTAATCGCGTTATCGCGGGTTGGACTGAAGCACTTCAGTTGATGTCTGTTGGCGATAAGTGGAAACTTTTCATTCCCGCTGATTTGGCTTATGGCACTCAAAGCCCAAGCCCTAAAATTCCAGCTAATTCTGCTCTAGTATTTGAAGTAGAATTATTGGACGTTAAACAAGAAGGCTAAGCCTGCTGTTTATTTGATAGGCTAAAACGTAGTCTTATGTTTTAGTCTATCAACTCCTAAGCGGCTAGCCTCATTTTTTGAAGGCTCCGTTTAGGAACAAATATGTCACACTCTTTTTTGTCTTTATCTGATTTCAACCAATCTCTATTAAACTTTCTACAAGCCAGTCCTACTCCTTTTCATGCGACTGACAGCATGGCAAGCATCTTATTATCTGCAGGTTATACTGAGTTATTCGAAGATCAATCTTGGCAGCTAAAAGAGCAGGCGGGTTATTTTATTCGTCGCAATGAGTCTTCTATTATTGCTATTTGGTTGGCCGATAAGTCTCAAACTTTGCGTTTATTGGGCGCTCATACTGACAGTCCTTGTTTAAAAGTTAAACCGAATGCCAATCTAACGGGTAAAGGATACTTTCAGCTGGGCGTTGAGGTGTATGGCGGTGCTTTACTGGCTCCTTGGTTTGATCGCGATTTATCACTAGCGGGCCGTGTACATGCCCGCATTGATGGCAAAATTAAATCTGTGATGGTGAACTTTGAGCGTGCCATTGCGACGGTGCCCAGTTTAGCGATTCACCTAGATCGTGACGTGAATACAAGTCGCAGCATTAATCCTCAAACTCAGTTGCCTCCTGTGCTTTCTATCATGGGTGAGAATAAACAAGATTTAAATTCGATCTTGATGGCAGAAGTACGTAAGCAGCATGAGAATGTTGAATCTATTTTAGAGTACGAGTTATTTTTCTACGATACTCAGCCTGCGGCTATTATTGGTTTAGAAAGCGAATTCATTGCGAGCGCTCGCCTGGATAATTTATTGAGTTGTCATGTGGGTTTGCAGGCGCTTTTGTCAGCAGGCACCGACCAGAACAAGTTATTAATTTGTACCGACCATGAAGAAGTCGGTTCTATTAGTGCATGTGGAGCGCAGGGGGCTTTCTTACAGCATCTGATAGAAAGAGTTTGGCCCGATAATGAAGAGCGTAATCGCATCCTTGCAGGGTCTTTGATGATCTCTGTGGATAACGCTCATGCGATTCATCCGAACTATTCAGATCGACATGATCAAAACCACGGCCCAGCTTTAAATGGCGGGCCAGTGATAAAAATTAATGCCAATCAGCGTTATGCAACGAACAGCTTCACCTCAGCGGTTTTTAAACAGTTGTGTAACGATGTAGGGGCTAAGTATCAAACCTTCGTTGCTCGCACTGACTTAGGTTGTGGCAGCACCATTGGTCCAGTGATCGCAGCAGATCTTGGGGTTGATACTATTGATATTGGTGTTCCAACATTTGGG
>JBNMOT010000084.1:0-14886 GCA_051275515.1 Oleispira sp.
AAGACGTGTTTGCCACTCAAGAGACTGTTCAGAAATTAATAGACGCCCACCACTATTAACCCTATTACCCGAAGTTGTTTCATTCGTATTTGACTCAAAAATAACCGCACCTGAATCAGCAGGTAACTTGGAAGACTCAACCGCCAACCAATTCAATAACAACGGACGATTTTCACCCCAAATAGGGACTTGAGCACGCCTCATCAAAGGAATTAATAAAGCCTTACTAAACCAAGCCTGTAAATAAATTTGATCATCAACATCATCTTGATGATAACTAAAGCCCTGCATATAGCGCAAAGCATTTTGACTGGCCTCTACCAAGGTTTGGTTCTCCAAAACCTCTTGATAACCAGAAACCTTGATCAATAATTGCTGAAATGCCCACTGCACTCCCAATTTGCGGCTTTCTTCACTCTGATCATTCACCGCGACACTGATGCGATAAAGATCGGACACGTTCACCGCAAACGCATTAATACTTAATAAACACAAACATAAGACGAAAACACGCACACACAATCCCTGCTTTAATGTAAATAGAAAGGCGCTATTGTGCCACTCCCGCACGGTATGAGCCAGCCAAACCGCGATCCCAATATAATAGCCGCATAATTACTACACAATATCCGTGCACCTCGGCGTACAAAGAGGTAGAATATGTCGCCTAAAATTTCCACATTTAGTCAACTTTTTAGCCCTGCTAATTAGGCACTAAATGACACACAGCGAACGACGAGACGTAAACTGATGAGTGATCAAAAACCCCTAAGTTACAAAGATGCTGGCGTTGATATCAATGCTGGTAACGCACTAATTGAACGAATCAAAGGCGTTGCAAAACGCACTCGTCGTCCAGAAGTCATGACTGGCTTGGGTGGGTTCGCTTCTTTATTCGAACTGCCTCAAGGCTACAAGCAACCGGTATTAGTTTCTGGCACTGACGGCGTAGGCACAAAATTACGCCTAGCCATGGACATGGGCAAGCACGATACCATCGGTATTGATTTGGTTGCCATGTGCGTTAACGACTTGATCGTTGGCGGCGCTGAGCCCTTATTTTTCTTAGATTATTACGCGACCGGCAAGCTAAACGTTGATATTGCAGCAGACGTTGTTAGCGGCATCGGCGATGGTTGTGAAATGGCAGGCGTTGCTTTGGTTGGCGGCGAAACCGCTGAAATGCCCGGTATGTACGAAGGCGAAGACTACGACCTTGCTGGCTTTTGCGTCGGCATCGCTGAAAAAGAAGAAATTATTGATGGTTCTAAAGTAGCGACGGGGGATACCCTAATCGCGCTGGCGTCTTCAGGCCCACACTCAAACGGCTACTCGCTAGTCCGTAAAATTATCGAAGTATCAAACGCTGATTTAGATCAGGATCTTGACGGCCAGCCATTAAAAGATGCCTTAATCGCGCCGACTAAAATCTACGTTAAATCAGTCCTTAAACTGATCAACGCCAGCGAAGTGCATGCACTTTGTCACATCACGGGGGGTGGCTTCCAAGAAAATATCCCACGTGTATTGCCCGCAACGGCAAAAGCAGTGATCAATACTAAGAGCTGGGACCTTCCTCCTGTTTTTAAATGGTTACAAGAGAAAGGCAACGTTGATGCGTTCGAAATGTACCGTACCTTCAACTGCGGTGTAGGCATGATTGCTTGTGTTCCCGCTGATAAAGCCGATTCAGCCGTTGCTTTACTAAACGCTGAAGGCGAACAAGCTTGGATCATTGGCCACATAGAAGATGCGGTTGCAGGCGAAGATCAAGTCGATCTTGTTGGTATTAACAAGACAGGTCGATAGTCAATGCAAGCAAGCGAAGCTGAAAAGCCCCGTATCGTAATACTGATCTCGGGTACTGGCAGCAACATGGCGGCTATTGCCGAGGCCATTAAAACGGATGAGCCTGATTCAGGCATCGATGCTGAAATCGTTGGTGTGATCAGTAATCGTCCTAACGCGGGAGGCCTAGAAAAAGCTCAAGCGATGGATTTACCTACTGATCTCATAGACCATACGCTTTACGCCAGCCGTGATGAATTCGACCATGCCCTAATCCGCATGATCGAAGACCTTAAGCCAGACCTGGTGGTATTAGCGGGCTTTATGCGAATTTTAACTGCAGATTTTACACGCTATTACGAAGGACGTTTATTAAACATTCATCCTTCGTTATTGCCAAAATACCAAGGTCTAAATACTCATCAGCGTGCCTTAGATGCTGGCGATAACAGCCATGGCGTCACGGTGCACTTCGTTACTGAAGAACTTGATGGTGGCCCTAATGCCATTCAAGCCATCGTGCCGATTCTTGATATTGATAACGCGCAGCAATTACAGGCGCGTGTTCATTCACAAGAGCACATTATTTATCCCATTGCGGTTAAGTGGTTCTGCGAAGGTCGTCTAACGATGAAAGGCAATCACGCATTGTTGGATAACAAAGTCTTACCCACCACCGGCGTGCAACTACAAAGCTAATCCTGCTTTAGTTGCCTTGAAGGTCACCGACATTGCATGATTGCCATCGTAATCGTCGTGCCCTTCTACTTCCTACTCTATTGTCATTTCAAGCACTGTCGATATACTGAATTCCTTGATCGCTAGAATAATGACTCAATAATGGCCCTCACACGATTTTCTGTACTGCTCTTATTAATACTAAGCAGCGTTATCCACGTCACTCTCGCCGATACAGAACAGCCTTACCCCGAATTCACGGCTGATTATAATGCCACCTGGACAGGCGGATGGTTTCCAATCAATGTCGATGCTCAGCGCTCACTTCGTTATCAGGAAAATGGTTCCGCGATATTAACGTTTGCAGCCGATTCAGTCATTGCCGGCATTGAAGAAACAAGCACCTTCCGCTTTTTAGACACTGTTATTCAACCGTTACAATATCGCTACCTTCGCACAGGACTGTTTAAAGAACCTGATCGTAATCAACTGTTTAACTGGCAGAAAAAACACATCATCGACGGTGATGAGCAAACCGTATTTGAAGGCCACTGGCATGACCAAGTTCAAGACAACCTAAGCTACAACCTGCAAGCAAGTATCGACTTAAAACAAGGAAAAACTCAATTCACTTACCCTGTTTTTGATCGTAAAAAGATTAAAGAATTTAAATTTCAAATGGTAAAATTTGAAATGTTACATTCTAAAGTAGGTAAAATACGCACCGTTAAAGTAGAGCAAATAGAAAATAACAAGAATAAGAATAAGAATAAGAAAAAAACGTATATTTGGTTTGCTAAAGATTACGACTATTTATTAGTGCGACTGCAACAAAAGCAAAAAGATGGACAGATGTATCAAATCGATTTAACCGCTGCCAATATCAATGGTAAAACCTTATAAATAAATAAGCCTAAAATAAAATGCCACAGTCCAATGCCAACGATTTCATTGTTCCTCCCTGCTATGAAAACATTGAGATATTATTTCAAGATGAGCACATGATGCTGATTAACAAACCGACAAAATTACTCAGTTTATCCGGTAAAAATCCTGCCAATCTCGATTCTGTACATTACCGCATACGACAAGACTTCCCTAGTGCCCTAATGATTCATCGCCTTGACTTAGGGACATCAGGCATCATGATACTGGCACTCAATAAAGAGATCAGTGCCAAGCTCAATCGTCAATTCAGCGAGCGCCTGGTTAAAAAAACCTATACCGCCTTATTAGCAGGACAGACTGCAAAAGAACACGGTCACATTGCACTGCCCATTGCAAAAGGTGAGTTCCCTTATCAGAAAATTTGTCACGATAGCGGTAAATTTGCACTCACAGAATATCAATTATTGGCTCACGAAAACTTCCGCCATAACAAACAAGAATACCCCGTTAGTCGCGTTATTTTTCACCCTCAGACTGGACGAACTCACCAATTGCGAATCCACAGTCAACAATTTGGCCACCCTATACTGGGCTGTGATCTCTACAACAGCTTAGATGGCTCAACTGAATACATGGCCGATCGCTTAATGCTGCACGCTACCTGCTTAGAATTTAATCATCCCATTAGCGGTGAACGCATAATTGCTGACTGCAACTGTCCTTTTTAGCTTGCTTTACTAAAAGAGTCTTTACTCTCTCTGCCCATTATTTTCTAATAGGCGCTTATTAGATAATCATTAGATCTCACTTTACTCAGTACTAGGAGAACATCATGGCCGGTTTATTACCCGATATCGATCCACAAGGGCTATTAGAATATTCAGTTGTCTTTACCGACCGCTCTCTTAACCACATGTCACAAACCTTTCAAGGGGTGATGAATGACATTTATAGCAATCTAAATGATGTGTATAACGCTGACGCAACGATTGTTGTTCCAGGCGGCGGTACTTATGGGATGGAAGCGGTCGCTCGACAATTCGCGCAAGATAAAAAATGTTTAGTGATTCGTAACGGTTGGTTTAGCTACCGCTGGACGCAAATTTTTGAGATGGGCAATATTCCTTCTGACAGTCTCGTAATGAAAGCCCGCAAAATCGAAGAAGGTGCACAAGCCCCATTCGCACCCGCACCTATCGACGAAGTTGTCGCGACTATTTTGAGCGAAAAACCACACATGGTCTTCGCGCCACACGTTGAGACTTCCTCTGGCATGATCTTGACTAATGACTACTTAAAAGCCGTTGCTGACGCTGTTCATTCGGTTGGTGGTTTATTCGTACTCGATTGCATAGCGTCTGGTACGCTCTGGGTTGATATGAAAGATATCGGCATTGATGTGCTAATCAGCGCACCGCAAAAAGGCTGGAGTGCTTCTCCTTGTGCCGCTTTGGTTATGCTAAATGCCAACGCAATGACTGAAATGGAAAAAACAACAAGCTCTAGCTTTGCTTGCAACCTTAAGCAGTGGAATACCATCATGCAAGCCTACGTAAACGGCGGCCATGCCTATCACGCAACACTACCGACCGATGCACTTACCAAGTTCCGTGATGCCATGCTAGAGACCAAAGAGTACGGTTTCGAAAAAGTGCGCAATGAACAAATCGAACTCGGCCAAAAAGTTCGTGCATTATTAGAAAGCAAAGGCATTAAGAGTGTTGCGGCCGAAGGCTTTAAAGCCCCAGGTGTTGTGGTTAACTACACCGCCGATCCTGATATGCAAAATGGTAAAAAGTTTGCAGCGCAAGGTATGCAAGCCGCCGCTGGGGTTCCGCTTCAATGTGACGAAGGTCCAGACTACAAGAGCTTCCGCTTAGGCTTGTTTGGCTTAGATAAACTGCACAACATTGATCGTACCGTTGCTAAATTAGAATCTGTTTTAGATCAGATTTTATAAGCGAATTATTTTTTATAATCGACACCGCGTGTGCCCACTTCATAAAGGTGCACCCAGTGTCGCTTGTCAATAATCGTCTTTATTCAATAGGCTAAATGTGTTTTTAAAACCCCACTGGCGCATCCTCACCGTAGGCGATGGCGACCTTTCTTTTTCTGCTTCTCTCTGGAAGGCTTTTAACCCTAAGCAACTAACGGCCACGGTACTTGATAGCCAGCAAACCTTAGAAAATAAATATCAACATCACGCCATTGAACAATTAAACACAAGCCCAAATCAACAAGTTCTGTTTAACTTCGATATTACCCAACCCGCTTCTTGGCCAAACAGCTGGTCGGCCCTTAACCATCAAAAATTTGATCTCGTCATATTCCAATTCCCACTCGTGCCTGCCTTCGCAGACTCAAGCCACTTCCACAAAATGGCCGACATCAGTATTAATACCCTAAACCGCTTACTGCTGCGTAAATACCTCATTCATTGCCACGAATACTTTCTAGACCCTAATGGCGAACAGCTTTGTTACATCACCTCGAAAGATGTTAAACCCTATTGCGAATGGAATATCGAAAACAGTCTTAACGAAAACTTAGGTCACATTAAGTACCTAGGATCGATGAACTTCGACATAGAAAAATTTCCCGGATATAAAATCCGTAACGTCGATAGGGATAAACACGTAAAAAATACTCGAGGAGTGACTTATGTCTGGAGCCCTAAACACGATGTTTTAGACCTCTATAGTGGTCTACTAGAATCATTAAAAGGTAAGAGCCATCAAGGGGGACGCTATTGCGACATGTGCAAGGTTGGGCCGTTCATGTCTGAAGGCGATAAGAGTTTACATGAGCAAACGAAAAAACATCGACTCATGCAACGCTATGAAGAACAATACAAAAAGCACTGCTAGCCACTAACGATTAGCCTTCTAGCTGAATCTGAAACGTTTCACCATCACACTCAATCACATCACCCGCAACAATTTGCTTACGCTTGCGAGTCTCAAACTCACCGTTGAGCTTTACATTTCCGTCTGCAATAGCCGCTTTAGCTTCTGCACCACTGGCACGGACACCCTCAAACTTAAGGATTTTGTACAGTTCAACAGGCTCTTTATTGATAAATACTTGCTTCATCGGATTCTACTTAATAGTCAAAATAATAAGGCGCTAAAGTAACACGAATCACTAGAAATGCCATTATTTAAGGCCCACAACGATGCATAATAAGAATATATAACATTAAAAGATATGTAAGAATGATCTGCACCGCTGACATCCGCTCTGGCTCTATTCCTGATACTGGTAAACGTATGCACAGCCGTCAGTAAAGACGAATTCTGTTTAAACTAAAAATGACAACAATTAGGGGGCTGCAACCACTGCTCACATGTTTATCATTCAAAATACTCATCTGAATCTCTTTTAATGCATTCACAGGCCTTGCGGCAATAGCACCCGCAACAACCGTTAAATACTCTCATTGCAACACCTTTAGTCATACCATGATAATTTTTCCATTACTATCTGCATAAGAAATCAAACATAAAAATACCCATATAAACAACACGATATAACCCACTATTTAGACACACCCTAGTCAACCAAGGAATTCCTGCACGATTCATACTTATAAAATAATACGTAATAAGATATAAAAATATATTTGTAAATTAAAGTATATCAATAACAAAAACTGCCCTAAGTTAATTAGAAAACATTAAGGAATTAAAGCTTTTACTGCCTGCCAATAAAACCTTTCGGCTAACTAAATAACCATTAAAATTCTTATCCAGTGATAATGCTAAGCATTTAACAACAACGGAATCCCTGTATCTACAGGCAAGACTTCATTATAAACCAGACTTCTATTTAACATCCAATCAGCCATCAAATTCGTATAGTTTGTATACCCATTTAGGAGGTCTTGATATGAACTCTCAGGAAGTAAACCAGTTAATTAAGAACTACCCTGACATACAAGTTCTTAGTCCTGAACAAGAAGTAAATATTGCAACACAAATGGATAATGTGATGAAAGAGCTTGCACAAGTAGTGTTAGTGAAAGAAAATCTTTTAGAGCAGGTCTGCGACATATTGGTAGCACAATACCAAAGCTCTCCAACGCTGGATGAGTTTTTGACTCAATATGATCTATTGCTCCTGGCTCGACACAGCAAAGCATTGACTAAAGATATACACGTATCTGAAAGCACGCTGTCTGTTAGTCTGATTCGCTTAAAATGTGATCGCTCTAATGTATTTGACTTTCTTCTTTCTCAAGTTAATAAAATAGATATTCCACTAAACGCTTATGCTAAAAAACTAAAAAAAGACTATGAAATCAGTCGAAATAAGTTGGTGCAAGGTAATATTCGATTAGTAATGCATATCGCCAAACGCTTTGCCTATAAAGGGGTTGATACTGAAGAACTTATTCAAGAGGGTTCAATTGGATTAATCAAAGCTGCGGAGAAATACAACCTAAATAAAGGTTTCCGCTTTACAACTTATGCTTACTGGTGGATTCAACAGTCTATTAAAAATGCATTAAACCAAAAACGTAGCTCGATCAGAATTCCTATCAATACCAGCGATCGGATTTTTAAAATAGAGCTTGCCAAACAAAAATATTATAACCGATATGAGAAGTTTCCAACCCTAAAGGAACTTCAAAAGTTAACGGGATTAAAGCAACAGCAGATCTTATCGGTTAGTAATATTGGAAATTTGACCGTATCAATGAATGCGCCTATTTACGAAGACGGTTTAATGCTTGATGAGACATTAATTTCAGAAGACAATACAGCCACATACTCAAATGAGAAAATGTTGAGCATTAACGATAAAGACTCTTTGAAAATAATGATCAATAAATTACCTAAACGTCAACAAAAAATCGTATATATGTACCACGGCATTGGTATTAGTGATAGTTTGAGTTTTGGAGAAATTGCACCTCAAATAGGCGTAACGTTAGAACGTACCCGCCAGCTTTACCATAAGTCGATAACATTTTTAAGAGAGCTATCAAAGATAACCGCACCACAGTAAAAAAGCATTTTATAGAAAACAAAAAAAGGCCTCATAACTTAGTTATGAGGCCTTTTTTATTAACACTGCTTTTATTAACACTGCTTTTATTAACAAAGTTTAATCAATAAATTTAGAACTGCTCTGCAGTAAAGTTCATCAAGGTATCTTTGCCTGCTTCGATATCCGCTTGGAATAATTCAGCTTGCGACTTCGCTGTTCTAAAGAAATGATCAGCGGCTTTCATTTTACCTTGATAGAAATCTTCAGTGTACTTGCCGGACATTAGATCAGTCGATGCAACATTTGACATTGTTGCCCACATAATACCCATCGTTGTTAGTGAGAATAATTTAAGCATTGGCGTTGCCGCTGCTCCAACCACTTCAGCATCTTTCATTGCATTACCCGCTAACCACATCAAACTCTTTTGAAGAGTATTCAGTAACGCCTTGCAATTTTCTTTATGCAGTTCGTTTTCTATCTTAGCAACCATTTCATGCATGACTTTGAAATAGGTCTTCGGTAAACGCCCCCCCTTAATCATGAGCTTACGACCCACTAAATCAAGCGCCTGAATACCGTTAGTACCTTCATAGATGCGCGCGATACGGCCATCTCGCGATAACTGCTCGACTTCCCAATCCTGAGTAAATCCAGATCCACCCATGCTTTGCAGTGCTTGGTCAGTCGAGAAATAACCTTCGTCCGTTAAATAAGCTTTAACGATGGGCGTCATGATCTGCACAAGATCATCAGATTCTGCACGCACTTCTTCATCAGGATGATTTTCTGACAAATCAAGATGCATTCCCGTCCAATAAGCCATGCAACGAGCGCCTTCTAAGAAGACCTTTTGCTGGGTAAGCATGCGACGAACATCAGGATGAACAATAATTGGATCTGCTTTTTCTTCAGGATGCTTAGCACCGGTAAGCGAACGTGACTGCAAACGTTCTTTAGCGAAAGCTAAACTAATTTGATACGCTTTTTCTGCTAAACCTAAACCTTGAACACCTACCATGATTCGCGCTGAATTCATCATAGTGAACATGCACTTAAGGCCTTCATTCTCTTTACCGATCAGCCAACCTTTAGCGTTTTCAAAATTCATCACACAGGTTGCTGATGCTTTGATGCCCATTTTATGCTCTAGCCCACCACAGAAAGCAGGGTTACGCGTTCCGTCTTCTAAGAACTTGGGTACTAAGAATAACGAAATACCTTTACTGGTATCCGGTGCACCAGGAAGCTTAGCCAGTACAAGGTGAACAATATTTTCCACCAAGTCTTGTTCGCCACCGGTAATCCAAATTTTAGTACCTGAAATATTGTAGCTACCATCAGCTTGTGGATCAGCTTTCGTACGAATCAAACCCAAGTCAGTACCGCACTGAGGTTCAGTCAAGCACATAGTGCCTGTCCATTCCCCTGCAATAAGGTTTGGCAGGTACTTACCCTTTAGCTCATCGCTTGCATGGGTTGTTAACGCATCGATAGCGCCGTGGCTTAAGCCAGGGTACATACCCATAGACAAGTTGCTTGAACAGGCCATTTCGTCAACAACAATCTTCACCAACTGAGGTAAACCTTGGCCACCGTATTCTGTTGATGCCGATAGGCCAGACCAACCACCGTCTGCAAATGCTCTATACGCTTCTTTAAAGCCCTTTGGCGTTGTTACTAATTTAGTTTCAGGATCGTAATGACACCCTTCAATATCACCAGACTGATTGATTGGGTCTAGTATGTTTTCTGATAATTTAGCCGCTTCGTCAAGAATGGCGCGAATCATCTCTTCGTTGGCATCTTCAAAACCTGGGATCAGGCTTAAATCTTGAGCTTTTAGTACGTCAAATAAAACAAAGCTCATGTCATTTATTGGTGCAATATACTGGGGCATAACGCCTCCCTCATTTGAAAAGTAAATAAATCAGTCTATAAAGACACTGAACACACTAGTTACGTAACGATCCCAAAATAGGTTCACTTGATTATTGAAATTAATTAAAAAAACTCCATCACCTTTTAATACGCATAATCAATATAAGCAGGTAAGATTTCATTAATAAACATGGTGTAATAATTAAATTCACTTATGAATCTAAAATAAGCATAACTGCGTATAACTTCTATACATACTGTGATTTAGATAAATTTATAATAATGTTTCCAATTTAAAAGGACTACTCAATGCTGTCATTCTTTAAACGTGATCCCGTAAAAAAACTTAGAAAAGCCTACATGGTGAAACTTGAGCAAGCTATGCAAGCTCAACGCAGTGGTGATATTAAAAGCTACTCATTTATAACAAGCGAAGCTGATGTGATGCACAAAGAGATCATGAAGCTAGAAGCCAACGATAGGTAATTGTTTTATAATGATAATTTTTTATGATGCGCGTTGCCCGCTGTGTAATGCCGAAATGAGACAACTAAAAAAAGCAGATGTTAAAGAGCAAATTATATTAGAGGATCTTAACGCAACTGATTTTAGTGTACGGTTTCCAGCTATCGACAAAACCAGCGCAATGGCAATTTTACATGCTCAAAATCAGGCCGGTGACATGATTTATGGGCTTGATGTGACTTATCAAGCATGGAAAACAGTAGGAAAGCATCGCTGGTTGTTCATTTTACGATTACCGGTGATTCGTATCTTTGCCGACATGGGATACACGTTTTTCGCCAAATACAGGCAGTCAATCAGTCGCTTTTTAATGCCAAACACGCCTTGCGAAGGCGATAGCTGCGGCATTAAACCAAAGAGCGAAAAGCACTAATCAAAAAGAATAACCCATGCCTGTCTGCGCAGCCTAAGCCATGACACACACATAAACTGAATTGGTGGATACCTTGTTTTGAAACGGATTAAAAAAAGAAACCACATGGGATTCAACACGTTCAAATACCGTTTTTAATAATGTCTCAAAATTAGCTTCTGGCAAGTTCTGTGACCACATAGCAAAAACACCCTGAGGTTTTAACTGCCCTGCCATGCGTGTTAAGTTTTCTGTGGTATAAAAACTAGCATTAGCCACCGCCAGAAATTCCGTAGGAGAATGATCGATATCCAAAAGAATCGCATCAAACTTTTTGCCATCACTACCCAGATCAAAACTCGTGCTGGGATCGGTCGCTAAATCAAAAAAACTGCCCAATATATAGTGATTACGAACATCACTATTGAGTATTTTCCCCAGTGGTACTAATTCATCTTTATGCCAACCGATCACCGTATCCAAGGCTTCAACAACAAACAGCTCGCTAATCCTTTCGTCTTTTAACGCGGTCACGGCGGTATACCCTAATCCTAATCCACCCACAACAACACTAAGGTCGTCACCCTGCACCGACGCTAACCCAAGCGAAGACAAGGCTTCTTCAGCATCAACAAACATGCTCGACATTAAAAATTCATCACCGAGCTTAACCTCATAGATATCTCTGTCGCCAAATGCTGGCATACGCTTTCTGCGCAATGAAATTTGGCCAATAGAGGAGACTTGGCTATCAATTTCTTCAAATAATAGTGACATTGTTCATTTTCCTAACCTAATATTGTGATGTGTAATGCTCGATTATCAGCTCCTTTTACAATTTTCTCCAACAGTCTCTTAATTTACGCTTTGTCTGATTCCCAAAACACTAACACCCATTAAAGAACTGTCTGCAAGGTTCAACAAACCACTAAAGGTAATTACAACAAAACGGGCAAACCTAAGTAAGCATTTTAGTCATTCGATATTACTCTCTCTGCATGTCCGCTTTAAACAACTGCATAACAGACTCTAACACAGAGTCACTTTCGAGCGTCGGCCCAAGAATACGCCGAAAACGAAAATTAGCTTGAGGCACGGTATGACCTCCACCAGCAATTGTAATGAGTGAGATATGCGCATCGGAAGATTGCCAGTTTTTTCGCGCTACCCGATTGCCTAATACTTCAACCGTTGGGACGATATTTGATGATGTCACTCCCAAAGCGCTAGCAAACCACTGAGCGCTTGCATCCGCTGATAACACACTCCCGCGATTGCCAAAACCAAACAAAGTGACCTTGCCTCCCTCATAAGGATTAATAGGATCTGCCGTTCCCATGACCAAACCCACAATACGAGGCAGTGACCCTAAATAATTGCACGCCATATTATCCGGCGTCGGTAAGTTTGCAGCGATCGCAGTGAACCCCTGCAAAAAACCAGGGGCTTCCATCGCGATACGAAAAGCCAAATGGCCACCATTAGAGTACCCAACCGCATAGACATGATCTGCACTAACGAGCTTATTCGTGACCAGTTGGTCTGTGATTAGCCTAATGAAACCAACATCATCAATATTTAATGTTCGCGCGCTGTAAGGCGCTATTTTTCGACAGCCGTTAAAATGCCCTTCATAACCATCAGGATAAACAACCACTGTATTTTCTATCGCGGCAAAACGCTCAAGGGTACGCCCAACCCAGCTCCGCATTTCACTCCCACTGCTCATTGAGGGGTGCAGTGCAAACAACACACGGGCACCGAGTTTAAGATTAGGGGGGTAATAGACTGAATAGCGTCTGATTCTGTTTTCAAAGTCGATGGTAAAATTTTCAACAGCCGCCGAAGGCGTTTGTGCAGGTGGCGCGTATAAATAATATATTCCCAATCCCATAAGCAATGTCGCAAACAGGCTCAATCCCATCAATAACCGCTTAATCATAATATACGTGTTCTCTTTTCTGCCTCCGGCGTTAACGTTATTACCCGATCAATTCAATAATCGGATCATGACCGGAAAATATTAAAAACGTGGTTGACTAGATTGCGCTAAAGACAATATCGCCATAATAAGATTCGGCGTCTTTTCCACTGTTATCGGTATCGGTCATAATAGCGACAATATCGATGTATTGATAAGCTTCCCGATTCGCTTCTTCGCTACCTTTATCACCCAAAGTATCAATTAAATCTTGATATACATTGCGCTTTTCTTCATACCAATGGCCTTTTTTTGCGGCCTTTCCTTGAATAGACATCATTTTAACATTTGAACCCGCAAATGGATTATCCCAAACTAACCCTTTCTCTTGATTACTCGACCAAACATAGTTTAGTGATTGAGTCCTCCAAAACAGTAGCCCCCCATCAATAACCACATAAATACGAGCGCTAAAGTCATCGCCACCTTTACTGCGCTCATCTAACTCAAGCAGCTGTTTTTCGACTAACCAACTCCAGCTTAAATAAGGGGTTTTAGTAAGATCAATTTGCTTTTTTAAGACCAATCCAGACGCTGTATTATTGCTGAGTGCTTTTAATCCCAATCGCCCTTTATATTCACCGATGCGATAAATCGTTTCACCTGAAAATATTTTAACGTCCCATTCTTGAATAGCACGACTATTCAATGAAGTCAGATTGATATCCGCGTACCCTTTCAAACAAAGGGTTACGCTAAAAAATAAAAAATACAATCGCCGCATACATTCCTCCTATTTATCTATTACACATCTAAGAAACGGCTCAAACGGCTTTCAAGATAACGGTTTTTTTCTTTTAGCTGTTCCATTTCATCCAGCAACTCTATTGCCAGCGCGACTCCTGCCCAATCGACGTTAAGATCCTGATGCATTCGGACCGCTTTTTTTGTCAAAACAAGCATAGTCGGGCTAAATTGCCACTCACTGGATGAAGACCCAATCGGTTCGACAATACCCTGTTCAATAATTTCATTGACAACATTTTCGGCCGCACCGGTTTGCACACAAACCTCGGTAAAACTCAAATAGGTTAATTGCGTATCACTCATGAGACTTTGCTCCATTCAGTTCTAGGATCAAAAGGGGAAAGTTCCGCTAACTGCCGCCAATGTTCCTCAACAGACTCACTACTTGAGGGTGGCATCACAACCTTCAATACGGCAAAAAGATCGCCTTGAAACTGTTTACCTGGCAGTCCTCTGCCTTTTATTCTCATGCGCTGTCCCGTCTGGCTGTTAGCAGGGATGGTTAATTGAATTTTCCCTGACAGGGTTGGCACCGTTATCTTACAACCAAGTGCTGCCTCCCAGGGGGCAATGGGAAGTGTAAGAATTAAATTATGTGCTTCCACATCAAACAGAGGATGAGGAACCAAGCGAATGCGTAAATACAAATCGCCATTATCGCCTTCTCCAATACCTGGAGCACCCTGTTTTTTCAAACGAATACGCTCACCATCAACAACACCGGGCGGTATTTTCACATTCAGGGTTTTATTTACCTGAGTGATACCTCCATTTTCGTCTTTATGTGGCAAGTGGAAGGAAATTGTTTTTGAACCTTCAGAAAGTGTATCTTCAAGAAAAATTGGCAGCTCTGTTTCAATATCTTGGCCACGTTGACTGAAAGACTGGCGACTGTTAAAGCCACCCGCTTTAGAGCGGCCGCGATTACCAAACATAGAAGAGAAAAAATCAGAGTAGTCACCTTGCTGATGATTCCCTCCCGTTGAACCCGATGACTGCCATCCTGGTGGTGGGCTAAATTTCTTATCTGCACCCCCGTAAAGGCGTAATT
>JBNMOT010000085.1:0-14800 GCA_051275515.1 Oleispira sp.
GTAAGGTCTCACATCACTTACCCGATGAAGTGTTGAAGCCATTACTGGCCAGTATTCTGTTTTTCTTAGGTGCTAAATACGCTTTTTTTAGTTAACGACACTATAAATAATCAAAAAATAAGCTAAAACATCCGTCGAAGTGGTTCTTTGACGGAGATTCCCAACTGGTTATTTACTTTAGCCAACGGCACTATAAGAACAGGTACTGAACTTCTTTGAAGAACTTTAGAAGTCACAGAGCCTACCCCGCCTGTCACTTCAACATGCTCACCATGACTCCCCATTACCACAATATCGATATTGTGAGAATCCACATATTCTAAAATGGCATCCGCGGCCTGGCCTCGCACAACACTTATCTTTCCTAAGAATGTTTCATCGTCTTCACCCGCAAATTCGGACGTCATGGTGTCTGAGATACGCTCTTTAATGGTATTCATTACGTCATAAACGCCCTCTTTACGTAAATGTTCAAGATCCTTATGGGGTAGGAAAATATCCAATATAGATTCTGCAAAAACCCCCATAGGCTCAATAACATGAATAATATCGACCTTAGCGTTAAATTGTTTCGATAATTCTAAGGCATGACATAAAACATAAGGACCTAAAACGCCAAGGTCAGTGGCAAATACTATTTTTTTAATCATTTTCCTAACCTACTACTAGTTAAGCCAAAATTATTGGGGTTTTGTAAATTCCCTATTTACTTTGATAATAGCAGTGCTTTTAACACTCGTTCTGTCATATTACAAAAACCTACATTGTTGACTTGTCTAAAGGTATATTTGTAACTTATTACAAACGAGCTACCTATTTTCTGGCAGCTCTCCCAATTAAGCCTACTATTAATATTATAAATTCTGAGGAGGTTTGTATGAGTAATGACAATAATAATAATAATAATAATAATGATGAGTGGCTTGATGCTGATAAAGTGGCCGTTCAACTTAAACTTAAACCCGTTACCGTAAAACGCTACGCTCGCGAAGGACTTCTTGATGGCAAGCAAGAAAATAATGAATGGCGCTTTCTTTCTTCTGTTATAGAAAAATTCAAATCGATTCAAGCAAAACTCTAGCTAAATCAGCGCTAAAATCCAGATAAAATCACTACCCACTCCTATAAAAGCAGAGCTGACAGTCATGTTCGCTCTGCTCACCCCTGAAAACGATCTAAAACATCACAATTTAGTCAAAACATTCAATTATGCAGGATTAATAAAGATATAAGCGTGTCCATCTCTGCAATCATTTGTCATAATCCAATGATAACGTTTGTTAACACCGAATAATCATAGATACAGATATAGGAAGTTACATGACTGATAATCGTGTTGAAGACCTCAACATCAGTTCAATTGAGACACTGATTACTCCCGATCAGTTAAAAGCCCAGTTACCTCTGAGCTCGGAAGTTGTTTCAATCATTCAAAATGGTCGTCAGGAAGTACGCGACATTTTAGAACGTAAAGATCACCGAATATTTTTAGTGGTGGGTCCTTGCTCTATTCATGATGTTGAAGCTGCAAAAGATTATGCAGTGCGCTTAAAAGGCTTGGCTGAAGAAGTTAAGGATACACTTTGTATTGTTATGCGCGTCTACTTTGAAAAGCCACGCACAACCGTTGGCTGGAAGGGGTTGATTAACGACCCTTACTTAAATGACACCTTTAAAATTGAAGATGGTTTGAAAATTTCTCGTCAGTTATTAATTGACTTGGCTGCTGCTGGCTTACCCCTATCAACGGAAGCACTAGACCCTATTTCTCCACAGTATATGCAAGATCTTATCTCTTGGTCCGCTATTGGAGCTCGTACGACAGAATCACAAACTCACCGTGAGATGGCCTCTGGCCTTTCTTCTGCGGTAGGTTTTAAGAACGGTACTGACGGAAATTTAACCGTCGCGACTAATGCACTAAAATCCGTTGCCAACCCACACCGTTTCTTAGGTATTAATCAATCTGGCCAAGTCTCGATCGTTGAGACCGCAGGCAACCAATGTGGCCACATTGTATTACGTGGTGGCGGCGGCAAGCCAAACTATGATTCAGTGAATGTTGCGCAGTGCGAACAGGCGCTAGAAAATGCAGGCCTAGCAAAAAACATTATGGTGGATTGCTCGCACGAGAACTCAAGCAAAGATGCGGCTATTCAGCCATTGGTTATGGAAAACGTGACCAACCAAATATTGGAAGGTAATAAGTCCATCATTGGCCTGATGATTGAATCGAATATTGAATTCGGTCGTCAGGATATCTGTGAAAATCTTGCTGATATGACATACGGCCAGTCAGTAACGGATGCTTGCATTAGCTGGGATATGACAGAAAAGTCGATTCGCAGCATGCATCAAAAGTTGAAAGATGTATTACCAAAACGCTAACACTCTAAATGCTTAGTGAGACGAATAATACATAAGCCGAATTGACTTAAGGGTTGATTCGGCTTACTTGCGAACCTTTATAACGCTGAACACCTACTCATTAATCCTCATATACCGATTAAGTGAGCATCGAATACTTTAAGAAAGTCTTCTGGTTCAGGGCGAACACGATAGTTGTCGGTTAAGTCTGCAAAGATTATTTCACCATTATCATTCGTCATAATTACGGTTGGCATAACCGTATCGCTCTCGTAACCCAGCGTTTGAAACCCCATCGGCAAACCGTTTTTTGCTATAAGTTGAAGCTTATCCGCGGTCGCATTCCCCTCATCAATAAGAAAATCCATACGCACATCAAAACGTAAAGCCAAGTCTTTGGTATTTCCTTCTGGTTGAGGACTTACCATGTATATTTTAATACCACGGGATTCTAGTTCACGGTATTGCCCTGCAACTTCTTTTATTTGCGCCATACATAATGGGCACCAATTACCGCGATAAAACATAATGAGACTGGCCTGTTTCCGCATCTCTTTTGAGCTAATGGTCTTTCCAGACGTATTCTTTAACGAAAAATCAGGCAAAGTCTTACCCACCTCTAACCGTGCGTTCGCTTTGCGACCAAAACGACTGTACCAGAAAATATACAAACTATTTCCGGCTAATGCACTTATCATCGTAATGGCACTAACAAAATAGGGCTGAGTTTCTAATCCCATTAATAGTATGCCCATCACTGCAAGCAACAGAGCAAGCAACGGAACTACATACAGAAAAGCTAAGTTTTCACTAGTACGTGCAGTTCGATATAAAAACAAATTGCCTAAAAACAAAGGGAATGGAAGCGCTGCTATAATCGCCAAGCTCATCAGCCAAGGCGGTTGCGCTTGCCCCATAAAAGGTAAGGCAAGCAGCCCTAAAGCGATAATAGGATATACACCAATAAAAATTGATTTAATTAACATAATGCTGCCTTTTTAATTTTAATTTTAATTATGATGACGAATTCGATAACAGCACTGATTGATTTTGTAGCAGAAGCAACGACCAATCAATTTGCTGCTCTAGTATGTCTGACGCGAGCTCTAACTGATTTTGCAAACGCCAGCCTAATAATTGAGTGAATAACCATTCCCCATGCTGAATACTGACCTGCTCAGTAAATACTCGTTTAAACTGATGAATAAACCCTAATTTGACAGGCAAAATGAGTTCAGCCGCCATTCGATTTAATTCATCATCGACCTTAGCGGTCTCAGCAAGCGTATTAACGAGCAAGCAACCTCTTGCCAATAATGCTTTATCGGGGGCTATTAATACAAGATGTAAAAACTGCTTAATTACTGCAAATGCAGACAGCTTTTGAATGAGTATTTCACCTAACTTGCCCTCTGAGGTTTTATCAAGCGTGCTACCCAACTTATCATTCAGCAGGGTCATCTCTAAAATTTTCTTGGCCTGCTGGCTATAGATCTTTAAGCACGATTCAAAAAGTTGTTTTTTATTGCCGAAACTGTTGTAAAAAGTACTACGACTAATATTCATGACTCTTAATAAATCAGACAATGACGTTTCGCTATAACCCTTGATCCAAAAACACTCAATCGCCTTGCTCATTACCCACTGCTCATTAAATACCCGGGGTCTTGCCATCTACTTACCTATCAATAGTCTTATCTAAGTCAGTTATGAACTGATCGTTCCATAATAGTTTAAATAAAACCCGAATGTATCGGGTTTTATTTTTCTTATCGATTATGCATTACTTGAAGTAAGCATTTTCAGTAACAGTATGGTCGGTATCGTCTTTAACGCCTGTCAATTCTGGGATCTTTTCCAATAACGACGTCTCAACACCGTCTTTTAATGTCATCTCAACCGCACTGCAACCTTGACAACCACCCCCAAATTTCAGAACAGCAACCATCTCTGCTGTAATTTCAACTAAGCTCACTTCACCACCGTGCGAAGCCAGACCTGGGTTAATCTCGGTATACAGCAAATAATTAATGCGTTCATTTAATGGGCTATCGGCATTCACTTTTGGCATTTTAGCGTTTGGCGCTTTGATTGTTAGCTGACCACCCATGCGGTCTTTAGCAAAATCAATAATGGCCTCTTCTAAATATGGCGTGCTCAACGTATCAACGTATACCAGCAAGGTGTCCATTGCCTGCAACAAATCATTTTTATTAATTTCTTCTGGGCGACAGTAAGCTAAGCAAGTTTCAGCGTATTTTGTTCCAGGCTGAGTGATAAAGATACGGACGGCCATACCTTCAACATTCTGTTTTGCTAAAAGTTCAGCTAAGTATTCTTCTGCAGAGGGAGTTATCTCGATGTACTGCGTCATTTCGGGTTACCTTAAAAATCTATATTTGCGCATTGTATTCTGCTTATTTTACAACGCATGGTATTTAAAACGCAATAGTTGACAAAATCACTCAGGTTTAAAAAATGACGCCTCTATCATCACGACAAATAAGACAAGCGTATCGCT
Source organism: Oleispira sp. (assembly GCA_051275515.1). Classification (GTDB taxonomy): domain Bacteria; phylum Pseudomonadota; class Gammaproteobacteria; order Pseudomonadales; family Oceanobacteraceae; genus Oleispira. The sequence continues at coordinate 4,889 of JBNMOT010000085.1, forward strand.
TTCTGGTAAAATACGCCCCAATTTATATCGTGTTACTAATGTGCTTTAAATCATAAATAGCGTTAGAACATAGCAATTTTTTTGTTTTAAATATCAGTGGTAGAGAATCAAATGGATCGTCAACAGCGTTTAGACATACTTCACAGTACCCTGAAATCCCGCGCACTCATATTAGATGGGGGCATGGGCACATTGATTCAGGCGCACCAGCTAGAAGAAGCCGATTACCGCGGCGAACGTTTTGCAGATTTAGAGCAAGAAATAAAAGGTAATAATGACCTTCTTGCATTAACACAACCCGATATTATTAAGGGCATTCACAGAGCCTACCTCAATGCTGGCGCTGACATCATTGAAACAAATACTTTCAACTCTACGCGCGTATCTCAAGCAGATTACGATTTAGAACACTTAGTTCCAGAATTGAATGAAATGGCGGCTAGAATTGCACGGGAAGTGTGTGATGAAATTACAGCTGAAACAGGCATTACCCGTTTTGTCGCAGGTGTCTTAGGCCCTACGAGTAAAACAGCCTCTATCTCTCCTGATGTTAACGATCCTAGTTTTCGAAACATTACCTTTGATGCTTTAGTGAGCGAATATACCGAAGCGACTCATAATTTAATCAAGGGTGGCTCAGATCTTATTCTGATCGAAACAATTTTTGATACGTTAAATGCCAAAGCTGCAATCTATGCCGTGCAAGGTGTATTTGAAGACATTGGGTATGAATTGCCGATTATGATTTCGGGCACTATTACCGACGCCAGTGGCCGAACTCTTTCAGGCCAAACGGCTGAAGCCTTTTTGAACTCGGTGATTCACGCTAAGCCGTTATCGGTTGGTTTCAACTGCGCGTTAGGCGCTGATGAATTACGCCCGCACATTGAAGAATTGTCGAGAAAAGCTAATTGCTACGTTTCTGCTCACCCGAATGCGGGTTTGCCAAACGAATTTGGCGAATACGACGAAACGCCAGAACAAACAGCCGCGATTGTGGGTGAATTCGCTGAAAGTGGCTTCTTGAACATCATCGGTGGTTGCTGCGGTACTACGCCAGAGCACATTGCGGCGATTGCTGAACAAGTGCACAAGCATGCGCCGCGTCAGATTCCTGAAATTGAAGTAGCCTGTCGTCTTGCCGGTCTTGAGCCTTTCACTATTAACAGTGAATCACTCTTTGTTAACGTCGGTGAACGCGCAAACGTAACGGGCTCAGCCAAATTTAAGCGTTTAATTAAAGAAGATAAATTCGAAGAAGCATTAGACGTCGCTCGCGTACAAGTTGAAAACGGTGCTCAAGTCATCGATATCAACATGGACGAAGGCATGTTGGAGTCAGAAGAAGCCATGGTTCGTTATTTGAACCTGATCGCTTCTGAGCCCGACATCTCGCGTGTACCGATCATGGTTGATTCCTCTAAGTGGGAAATCATTGAATCTGGCCTTAAATGCATTCAAGGTAAGGCGATAGTTAACTCAATCAGCCTAAAAGAAGGCAAAGAAGAATTCGTCGCACGAGCAAAAACCTGCATGCGCTATGGCGCTGCGGTTGTGGTGATGGCGTTTGATGAATTAGGTCAAGCCGATACTGAGAAACGTAAAAACGAAATCTGCGCCGAGTCTTATCGCATCCTTGTCGACGAAGTGGGCTTCTTACCCCAAGACATTATATTTGATCCCAATATCTTTGCGATAGCGACCGGTATTGATGAACACAACAATTATGCCGTTGACTTCATCGAGTCGTGTAAGTTTATTACGGCCAACCTGCCCCATGCACTGATCTCTGGTGGTGTGAGTAACGTATCTTTCTCATTCCGTGGTAACGATCCTGTCCGAGAAGCGATTCACTCCGTATTCCTCTATCACGCTATTAAGAACGGCATGAGTATGGGTATTGTAAACGCGGGTCAACTAGCGGTTTATGATGACCTGCCCGCTGAGCTAAAAGAACGTGTTGAAGATGTGATTCTCAACAGACGCAGTGATGGCACTGATCGTATGTTAGAAATTGCTGAAAAATATCGCGGTGATGGCAGCGTTCAAGAAGTAGAAACTCAAGAATGGCGCAACTTGCCCGTTGCTGAGCGTTTAAGCCATGCTCTGGTAAAAGGTATTAATACCTTTGTGGTTGAAGATACTGAAGAAGCACGTCACTTATTTGATCGCCCTATCCAGGTGATTGAAGGTCCATTAATGGATGGTATGAACGTGGTGGGCGATTTATTTGGTGAAGGTAAGATGTTCTTACCTCAAGTAGTGAAAAGCGCACGCGTAATGAAACAAGCGGTGGCGTATTTACTGCCTTTTATCGAAGAAGAAAAAGATGGTAAATCACTGAGCCAAGGTAAAATCCTAATGGCGACTGTGAAAGGCGATGTACACGATATCGGTAAGAATATTGTAGGTGTTGTCCTGCAGTGTAATAACTTTGAAGTGGTTGACCTTGGGGTAATGGTCTCTGCAGAAAAAATCCTGAAAACCGCTAAAGAAGAAAACTGCGATATTATTGGTCTTTCAGGTTTGATTACACCCTCACTGGATGAAATGGTTCACGTTGCAAAAGAAATGCAGCGCTTGAATTTCCACCTGCCGCTATTAATTGGCGGCGCAACGACCTCTAAAGCCCATACAGCGGTGAAAATTGATCCGCAATACAGTAACGATGTCATCACTTACGTTGCTGATGCTTCACGCGCCGTGGGTGTTGCCCAAAAATTGGTAAACCCTGAGCTTAAGAAAAAGTTCATGGAAGATACGCGTGCTGAATACGAAATTGTTCGTGCCCGCAATGCTAATCGCAAGAGCAAGCCTCTACTGACTTACGTTGCGGCGTGCGAACGCGCTCCACAAATAACATTTGGTGGCTATACGCCCCCTAAACCAAATAAATTGGGTATTACCGTTTATGATGATTTCCCACTAGAATCTCTGATTAAATATATCGATTGGACACCCTTCTTTATGTCTTGGGAGTTGGCTGGCAAATACCCGCGTATTTTAGAGGACGAAGTGGTCGGTGAAGCCGCAACCGCATTATTCAAAGACGCGCAAGCCATGCTGAAACGCATTGTCGATGAGAAGCTTTTTAAAGCAAGAGGGGTTGTCGGTCTTTGGCCTGCCAATCGCAAAGGCAATGACGATATTGAAATCTATGCCGATGAAAGCCGCAACGAAGTATTAGAAACCTTACATCAGCTGCGCCAGCAAACCAATAAACCTGCTGGCCAACCGAATTACTCGCTGGCTGACTTCATTGCACCAAAAATAGGTAATCATGCCGATGGTAAAGACGATTACATGGGCGCATTTGCGGTAACTTCTGGTATAGAAGCCGAAATTTTAGCTGAGGAATACAAAAAAGAGAACGATGATTACAACAACATTTTAATAAAAGCCTTAGCGGATCGTCTAGCCGAGGGTTTTGCAGAATGCATACATGCAATCGTGCGTAATGAAACTTGGGGCTACATTGATGACGATGAGTTAAGTAACGCTGAGTTGATCAAAGAAAAATATCAAGGTATTCGTCCTGCTCCCGGTTATCCTGCCTGCCCAGACCATACTGAAAAAGCTGCACTGTTCCGCTTGTTAAACCCCGAGGAACATACGGGGCTGGTTCTGACCGAAAACTTTGCTATGTATCCGTCAGCCGCCGTCAGCGGTTGGTATTTCTCTCACCCAGAATCAAAGTATTTTGGTTTGGGTAAGATTGATAAAGATCAGGTCGAAGACATCGCAGCCCGAAAAAGTGAAGAAGTCCACATTATGGAACGCTGGTTAGCGCCTAACTTAAACTACTAAAATATCACACTCACACCGTTAATAAGCAGCCATTAAACTGTTGCTTGTTAACGTGTTAGTGATGTTTACGTATTCATCTTTTAAATGGCCAATCATTATTAGCTTTTTTACCACTACCTTAAGCAAAGCACTTTATATTCCAAGTGCTCGCTTATCTCGCATCTTAACCATCGGTATTCCGATTATTATGGGAATGCTTTCGCAAAGTTTGCTGAACCTTGTCGATGCCGCTATGGTTGGTAATCTTGGGGCTGAAGCCCTTGCAGGTGTCGGTATCGGTAGTTATGCCTCTTTTTTAACGGTTTCTCTGGTTATGGGCCTTTCGGCCGCGGTGCAAACACTGGTTGCACGGCGCATGGGAGCAAAAGAAAGTAAAGAAGTGGGTAAACCTTTGATGGCGGGTTTAATTCTTGGGGGTATCACTGCAATACCACTAACATTTTTCTTCTTGCTGTTCAGTACCGAATTAATGAGTTTATTCAGCTCAGATAAAGTGGTATTGGATATCGCAAAACCCTACTTCGAATGGCGTACCTACGCAGTGATCGCTGTCGCTTTTAACTTTTGTTTTCGTGGCTACTGGGCAGGTATCGGCGAAACAAAGACCTATTTAAAAATATTATTATGGATGCACATCGCCAACGTAGTATTCAGTTACATTCTAATTTTCGGCATCCCTGAGCTTGCCATTCCAGCCTTCGGTGCAGTAGGTTCTGGCATGGGCACTTGCATTGCTTTATTTATAGGCACAACGATTTACCTGATATCGACTTTAAAGAAAGCAGATCATCACGGCTTTAGCTTACATATCCCGAGTAAGGCTATGATGAAAAGTCTAGCTCGGCTCGCCGTTCCAAACTCACTGCAGCAAGGCTTCTTTGCTTTAGGCATCAGCGTTTTATTTATGATCATTGGCTTAATAGGCAGTAATGAACAGGCAATTGGGCATATTTTAATTAATATATCATTGCTATTAATTCTTCCTAGCGTTGGTCTAGGTATTGCGGCGACCAGCTTAGTAAGTCATTCTCTGGGTGCGAAAGATCCAGAGAATGCCTATCAATGGGGGTGGGAGGTTGTGCGTCTTGCCATATTCTTGATGCTTTTGCTGGGTTTACCCATCTCATTATTTGCTGACTCTATTCTTAGAATATTCACCAACGATGAGTACTTAATTGCGCTAGGAACGATACCATTACAAATTACAGGCATTAGTATCACGCTTGAAGTGACGGCCCTGGTATTAACACAAGCTTTATTGGGTGCAGGCGCTAGTCGAAAAGTTTTGGCCATTAACTTTTTGATGCAATGGTGTTTTTTATTACCATTAGCCTATTACATAGGCCCTATTTTAGGCTTCGGGCTGCTTGGTATCTGGTGCCTTCAAAGCATACAGCGTATTAGCTCTTCCGTTTTATACGCGTCACTTTGGCGAAGAAGAAGTTGGATCTATGAGAAATTTTAATAGTAATGTCATACTGAACGCTTAAAATCCAAATTGATCGTTAAGTACCTGGCTATTCATTCAGACAACCTTAGGTTATCTATGCAATCTGCTTATTCGTTTTTACCCCAAGTTATTGCTCATCGAGGCAGCAGTGGCCAGGCCCCAGAAAACACACTCGCCAGCCTGCACCTAGCAGGTCAACAAGGTATTAAGTGGGTTGAGATTGATGTGATGCTGAGTGGGGATGGTATACCCGTCATTTTTCATGATGATTATTTATCTCGCACAACCAATGGTGAGGGTTTGATTCATAAAACCCCCCTCGCCCAGCTTAAACGACTGGATGCGGGGTCATGGAAAGGCGAAGAATATCATCAAGAATCCATTCCAACATTACGCGAAGCCATTGAGGTTATCAGCCAATATGGTATGGGGCTAAACCTTGAGCTTAAACCTTGTGAAGGCTTGGAAGAAGAAACCAGTGTGGCCAGTATTAATGTATTAAAGCAATATTGGCCCGAAAAACTGCCCCTCTTGCTCAGCAGCTTCAATTATTTTTCTCTCATCAGTGCCAAAGTCCTGTGGCCAGAAGTCGATCGAGGTTATAATGTGTCAGCTATTCCAAAAGCTTGGAAAGAACGGCTCGAATATCTTGACTGCTCAGGCTTGCATATACATCAGTCCTTCTTCGATGCTGAGCAAGTTTCAGAAATTAAAGCAGCGGGTTACAAAGTATTGGCATTCACCATTAATAATGAATGTCTTGCTCTTGAACTTTATGAACAAGGGTTGGATGCTGTTTTTAGTGACTACCCGCAACAAATTCAATCGGCCATCGATTTAAAATACTCGAATAGCAATTTTGAAACGATTAAAAACGCAGAACCCTTATTCCGCCTGCTATAAACGGCTGTTTAAACCTTTTTTTTGACAAAAATTTAACCAACTATTCACTTTAGTTATTTCCATATAGGGAAATAGTGGTTTTTTGCATAACAATTTTTTGTTACATTTGCCGCCAATAACTCCCAATGGCTTAATAACTCGGAAAGCTATGTACGTATACGACGATTTCGACCAGCGCATCATCAACGAGCGCGTTACGCAGTTCCAAGACCAAATGGATCGCTATTTAGACGGTAAAATTCCTGAAGAGGAATTTCTTCCTTTACGCCTACAAAACGGCATTTACATTCAACGTTATGCACCTATGCTGCGTATTGCCGTGCCTTATGGCATGTTAAATAGCCAGCAGTTACGTGTCATGGCCGAAATTGCCCGCGACTATGATCGAGGCTACGCGCACTTTAGTACGCGTCAAAACTTACAGTACAACTGGCCCAAGCTAGAAGAATGCCCAGAAATACTCGACAAGCTCGCTCAAGTTCAAATGCACGCGGTGCAAACCAGTGGCAACTGTATTCGCAATACCACCACCGATGAATACGCCGGTGTCATTGCTGAAGAACTGGTTGATCCTCGCCCTTACTGCGAAATTATCCGTCAATGGTCAACGTTTCACCCTGAATTTGCTTACTTGCCGCGTAAGTTTAAGATTGCAGTGAATGCTGTAGAAGGCGCTGACCGTGCGGCAACTCGCATGCATGATGTTGGTGTCCATATTATTCGCAACGCCGCAGGTGAGTTGGGTTATCGTGTTTACGCAGGGGGTGGCTTAGGCCGCACCCCTATCTTGTCTTCTGTAATACGTGAATTCTTGCCAGAAAAAGATCTATTAACGTACCTTGATGCGATTGTGCGGGTATACAACCAATTTGGTCGACGCGATAACAAATACAAAGCCCGTATTAAAATCTTAGTAAAAGCACTTGGCGCACAACGTTTCAGCGAATTAGTTGAAGCCGAGTGGGCTCATATTAAAGACGGTGATGGTAAATTGCCGAAAGAAGAACTTGAACGTATTAAGTCACACTTTACCGAGCCTGATTATTTAGCACTTGAAGTCGATCCTGCAAGCTATACTGATGCTTTAGCATCTGATAAAGCGTTTGCTCGTTGGGTTGATCGCAATGTGCGCACGCATAAAAAGCCAGGCTATGCCGTGGCTACCTTCGCGCTTAAGCAAAAAGGCACAGCCCCTGGCGATGTCACCGATAGCCAGCTATTCGCCGTTGCTGACCTTGCTGATAAGTACAGTTTTGGTGAAGCACGTTCTACGCACCAGCAAAACCTAGTTTTGGCGGACATTGAACAAGCTAAATTATACGACCTTTGGCAAGAAGCAAAAGCATTAGGCTTAGCAACACCTACCTTAGGTTTGTTAACCGATATGATCTGCTGCCCAGGTGGTGATTTCTGCGCCCTGGCCAATGCAAAGTCGCTACCGATTGCCGAAGCCATTCAGAATGCTTTTGATGATTTGGATTATTTACACGACCTAGGTGAGATCGACCTGAATATTTCAGGTTGTATGAATGCCTGTGGTCACCACCATATCGGTAACATTGGTATTTTAGGTGTTGATAAGAAAGGCGAAGAGTTCTATCAAGTTTCTATTGGTGGCGCATCGGGTGAAGATGCTTCAGTCGGTAAAATATTAGGGCCTTCTTTTGCTCGGGATCGCATGACTGACATCATCCGCACCTTGCTAGATGTATTTGTTGCTCAGCGTATCGAAGGTGAAGCATTTATTGAAACCTTCCGCCGTGTGGGTATGGATCCGTTCAAAGCGGCTGCCTATCCAGAAAAAGTGAGCCCAGCAAAAGATAAGACAGCACCCGTTGCCGCTAAGTAAGGATTAAACATGACTCAGATTATTTTAGATAAGCAAATCGCTAATGATGATTGGACTTTAGTCGCCGATGATGTGGCTTTATCCAATGCAAAAGAAGTGATCAATTTTAGCCGTTGGGCCGCTGCAAACGGAACTGACAAAGAAGCACTTATTACTAAACGTGATACGGGAACTTTAGGTATTCAATTAAACGCAGGCGATACTGCGGACTTATTGGCGGCCGATAGCCAAAGCTTTGCTTTGATCAATGTCGATTTCCCTAAGTTTGCTGATGGCCGCGGCTATTCAGCTGCTCGCTTATTGCGCGAACGCTATGACTTTAGCGGTGAATTACGCGCAGTCGGCGATGTACTGTTCGATCAATTATTCTCTATGATGCGCTGTGGTTTCAACGCAATGGCGATGCGGGCAGATCAAAACTTAGAACTAGCGGTAAAAGGCTTCGAAACCTTTTCTTCACCTTACCAAGGTGACGTGAATGATACCCGTCCGCTTTTTCGCCGTCGCAGCTAACGGTTAAAATAGCGTGCCAAACAGAGCATAATTTTCGCTATACTCTGTTTTTATGATTTACACTAAAGCCATTCATTTGGTTTTTTTTGTTTTTGTCAATTAAGATTAATATGAAGCGCTTTGTTTAAAACGTTTACACGGCAACCGATAGGAACATGAATGGTGGCACATGATCTAGTATTCTCATTTTTCTTAATATTCACTGGCGCCCTTGTATTGGCCACCGTTGCGCTCTATACGAAACAACCCATCATTATTGCCTATATTGCTCTAGGAGCGATTGTCGGCCCTTATGGACTATCCTTAATAGAAGAACCCGAGTTATTAGAAGGCATGTCTCATATTGGCATTATCTTTTTGTTATTTCTTCTGGGTTTAGATATGCAGCCTTCGAGCCTGGTTACAATATTGAAAAAAGCCACTCTGGTTGCCCTTATCAGCTGTGCTCTTTTCTTTGGTATAGGTTTTGGTATTGCGCAGGCCTTTAATCACTCATCATTGGACAGTTTGGTGATTGGCTTAGCCATGATGTTTTCGAGCACAATTATTGGTTTAAAACTTTTACCAACCACCGTGTTACATCACAAGCGGGTCGGTGAACTTATGGTTGGGCTATTATTGATTCAGGATTTAGTGGCCATTTTAACTTTGATTTTTCTAGGCAGCTTAGGCTCTTCCACTGATATGGAGTTAACCGCAGTGCCTATTTGGCAGCCTTTTATCGCGCTGCCAATACTCGCACTTAGTAGTTATTTGATTGTTAAAGGTCTGCTTCTGCCCTTGATTCGTAAGTTTGATCGCTTTCAAGAGTATTTATTTATATTGGCTATTGGCTGGTGCCTGGCAATGGCCGAAGGCGCACAAGCGATTGGGCTTACGCGTGAAATCGGTGCCTTTATCGCAGGCGTAACGCTCGCAACCAGCCCTATCGCACAATATATTGCCATTAGCCTCAAACCATTAAGGGATTTCTTCTTGGTTTTATTTTTCTTCGCACTCGGTGCTGGCTTTAATTTAGCATTATTGTCGCAGGTAATCTGGCCAGCCTTAGTATTGGCAGGAGCAATATTGATTTTGAAACCCGTAGTTTTTAGATACTTATTAGGCAATATGAGTGAACGGCCAGAACTTGCTTGGGATGTTGGCTTTCGCCTAGGGCAGATCAGTGAGTTTTCATTGCTGATTGCGTTTGTCGCTTTTGAACGTTCAATTTTATCTGAACAAGGTTCTCTTCTAATTCAGGCAACCGCTATTATCACGTTTGCTCTGTCAAGCTACATTGTTGTATTTAATTATCCTAACCCCATTGCGATCAGTGACAAGCTTCGAAGGGACTAATCCTAGAAATGAATTTGTCCCTTCAACGGGACTGGAGTATAAATAATTAAGC
>JBNMOT010000086.1:0-14727 GCA_051275515.1 Oleispira sp.
CAGCTGCCTATCATTATGGCGCCGAATGCTTTCTCGGCCATAAACCGAACGACTGCGCGATATAATCCAAGTTTTATAAATATCGCTACGGACGTGAGAGTAGTAATTATTATACTGGTAATGACTGATTGATGAATTTCTGGAATTGCTGTCCCATGGCGTAATGCTAGGGCAAGATAAATAGATAGGGGTATTGCGACAAGGTCATATCCTACGGATATTAGACGTTTACTTTTTCTTTTGGCATTTAAGATATATGAAATCATTGCCTGTCCTTTGGCTTACTGCTTAGCAAGTGCTAAAAGGTGTAACGGGAAACTTATAATAGATATTTTAGAAGAGGCTTAACGAAAAAGGAAGTATAAAATTGGCTCCTCGAGCTGGACTTGAACCAGCGACCAATAGATTAACAGTCTACTGCTCTACCAACTGAGCTATCGAGGAACTTCGTTAAGTGCGTGCATTATGCTGATGCACTGCTTTTGTGTCAATAGTATTGCATTAATTAATTTAACAAAGTCTTTGATTTATATCGATATTTTAATTGTTGCAATTTTTAAGTGAAAAACCTCAGCATCTTATAGACACTGAGGTTTTGGATACCGAGTTTTTAGATAGCAATTTAAGCTTATAAGTCGTCACAGCATGACATTAGCTTAGGGCTTTTGCCAAACGGCTAATCGCAGTCTCTAAATTTTCCATGCTTGTCGCATAGGATAGGCGCATGTGGCCTGGAGTTCCGAATGCCGAGCCAGGAACGAGAGCGACCTCTGCTTCCATTAGCATCTTTTCGGCAAACTCAACATCGGTTTCACAACCGGCTGCTTTCATGGCGCCTTTGAAGCTAGGGAAAGCGTAAAAGGTACCATCGCTTTCAATGCACTCTACCCCTGGAAGTTCGTTTAACGCTTTAATTAAGTAGTCATGACGTACTTTAAATGCGCTTAACATTTCTTGAATGCATTCTTGGCTGCCATTAAGCGCTGCTTCAGCCGCATATTGGGAAATGGACGTTGGGTTAGAGGTGCTTTGCGATTGAATCTTTTTCATCGCTTTGACGAGCACTTCTGGGCCACCAATGTAGCCAATGCGCCAGCCTGTCATGCTGTACGCTTTTGATACGCCGTTCATCACGACTGTGCGGTCATAAAGTTCAGGGCATACGGTTACAATGTTATGGAAACCCCCTTTGGCCCAAAGAATATGTTCGTACATATCATCAGTAGCGATGAGCACATTCGGGAATTTCAGTAATACGGCCGCTAATTCTTTCAGTTCAGCTTCGGTATAGGCAACACCAGAAGGGTTACTTGGGCTGTTTAAGACAACCAACTTCGTTTTTGGTGTAATCGCGGCTTCTAACTGAGCAGCGGTCATTTTGAAACGATTAGACTGTTCAGTTTCAACGATCACCGGAGTGCCTTCGGCAATACGCACCATGTCTGGGTAAGAAACCCAGTAGGGAGCAGGAATAACCACTTCGTCGCCCGCATTTAATAAGGCCAATGCCATATTAAAGAAGCTTTGCTTACCACCACAAGAGACGAGTATCTGGTTAGGCTGATAGCTTAGGCCGTTATCACGCTGAAATTTATCGATAATCGCTTTCTTTAAAGAAGGCGTGCCATCAACGGCGGTATATTTAGTGAAACCCTTATCCAAGGCTGCAATCGCCGCATCTTTAATGTGTTTAGGGGTGTCAAAATCAGGCTCACCAGCACCTAAACCAATAATATCCTTACCCTGCGCACGTAATTCTGCAGCACGGTTGGTGACTGCAAGCGTTGGCGACGGCTTAATGTTTTGTACGCGATCAGACAGTTGAAGATCCAAGATCTTATCCTTTTTAGAAAACACACTTCATTATACGATTTGAAAACTGTGTGATTATACCAAAAAATCGTATGATTTTAAGTACCTAGCGCAGTTATTATTTAACAGATGGCTAACTTGTTCAGTTCAAAACATATATTTTGCTACTTTTCAGGTATTATTCTGCACCGAATTGGAAATTATCCCGTACAGCTATCAGTACGATCATTCAATACAGCTATACGAAGAGTAGGTTACAAGATAATGAGCGCCAAGGATAAAAAGTTTGAGCTTAAATCGAAATACCAGCCCGCAGGAGATCAGCCAAAGGCTATTCAAGGCTTGATTGAAGGTTTGGAGGATGGGCTTCTTCGTCAAACTTTACTGGGCGTTACGGGTTCAGGTAAGACGTTTACCATGGCTAATATTATTGCCAATCAACAGCGTCCTGCTCTCATTATGGCTCATAACAAGACCTTGGCGGCGCAGTTGTACGGTGAGTTCAAAGAGTTTTTCCCCAATAACGCGGTGGGTTATTTTGTTTCTTATTACGATTATTACCAACCTGAAGCCTATGTAGCCGCTTCAGATACGTTTATTGATAAAGATGCGTCGGTGAACGAGCACATCGAGCAAATGCGCCTTTCAGCGACTAAGTCGTTATTGGAGCGCCGCGATGTGGTTATTATTGCGAGTGTTTCTTCTATTTATGGTTTGGGCGACCCTGAGTCTTATTTAAAGATGATGCTGCATATTGAAGTAGGTGATCAAATTGATCAGCGTACTATTCTGCATCGCCTGGCTGAATTGCAGTATGTTCGAAATGATATGGACTTTCACCGCGGCAAGTATCGAGTGCGCGGGGACGTGATTGATATTTTTCCGGCAGAATCTGATGATGAGGGTATTCGGATTGAATTGTTTGATGATGAAGTTGAGCAGATCAGTCAATTTGACCCGTTAACGGGGCATATTATACAACGACTTGCGCGCACCACTATCTATCCTAAAACCCACTATGTGACCCCGCGGCAGAAAATTCTGGATGCGGTTGAGCATGTTGAGGTGGAATTAGAAGAGCGCATAAAGCAGTTTAAAGACAATAATTTGTTGGTCGAAGCGCAGCGCATAGAGCAGCGCACCCGTTATGATTTAGAAATGATGCGCGAGTTGGGGTATTGCTCGGGTATCGAAAACTATTCACGCTACCTTTCTGGTCGTGATTCTGGCAATGCGCCACCAACGTTATTTGATTATCTACCCAAAGATGCCTTGGTGTTTGTAGATGAATCGCACGTGTCTATTCCTCAAATTGGCGCTATGTACCGAGGTGACCGCTCGCGTAAAGAAAATCTAGTGCAATTTGGTTTTCGCTTGCCTTCGGCCCTCGATAATCGCCCGATGAAATTTGAAGAGTGGGAGGCCATCGTTCCGCAAACGATCTTTGTTTCTGCGACCCCAGGCAATTATGAAAATGAACATACCGATAAGGTGGTTGAGCAGGTCGTAAGGCCAACCGGTTTGCTTGATCCTAATATTGAAGTGCGGCCTGCTTCTGGAGACTCTGCTAAAGGAACGATTAGCCAAGTCGATGACGTATTAGGCGAAATCCACAAGCGTGCTGCGATAGGCGAGCGTATTTTGATTACCGTGCTGACCAAGCGTATGGCGGAAGATCTTACCGACTATTTATTGGAGCATGATGTGCGGGTGCGTTATTTACATTCTGATATCGATACCGTTGAGAGAGTCGAGATTATCCGGGATTTGCGCTTAGGTGAGTTCGATGTGTTAGTAGGCATTAACTTACTGCGGGAAGGCTTGGACATTCCTGAAGTCTCTTTAGTGGCGATATTTGATGCTGATAAAGAAGGTTTTTTACGCAGTGAGCGTTCTTTGATACAGACCATCGGTCGCGCCGCGCGCAACTTAAATGGTATTGCTATTCTCTATGCCGATAAAATAACCGAATCGATGAAAAAAGCGATGGGTGAAACGGCCCGTCGTCGGATTAAGCAACAAGCGCATAACGAAGCACAAGGTATTATTCCTTTTGGTGTGACCAAATCCGTCGAAGACATTTTGCAAGCGGCGGTCGCGCCCGGTGGGCGGGCAAACAGAGACAAGAAGGGCCGCAACGATAAGCGCTCCCTGCAGCAACAAGTGGCCGAAGACAGTGCTCAATACTTGGCTCAAGCCGCAAGATTAACGCCACCACAGATTGCTAAGCGTATGTCCGCGATTGAGGATGAGATGTATTTAGCGGCAAAAGAATTAAAATTTGAAAAGGCGGCTCAGTTGCGTGATGAGTTGCATGAACTGAAGGCTTTAATGATTAAAAACAGTTAAGCGAAAGTATTGTCGTCGGCTCATTGATCGAGCCATTGGGTTGTTAATATTTCAAATGATGGGAGAGCGAATATGAAATTGGGTGATATTTCGGTATCTTACGTCGAAATTTTGCACAAGGCCATGCTGGTTCTTGATAGTAATCCCCAATTAATCTTGCAGCAGTTTGGCTTAAATGACATTACGCTGGCATCTCCCGATGCCCGCATCAGCATTCCTCGCTTTATGCGCTTGGGCTTTGCCAGTATTCAATACACCCAGAAACCTTGGCTCGGACTCGAAATGGGCGCACAGACCCGTGTGACCAATTTAGGTGTGGCGGGTTTAATGGCGTTATCGTCTTCAAATCTTAAAAGTGCCTGCAAAGCTCTCTGTCATTATGAGCTACTCAGTAGTTACAATGCGAGAGGGCAGTCGGCGTTTTATCTGTCAGATGGCTTTGGTATTGCTCAGTTTTATTCGATCAGCCCTTACAATAGGTTCAATTTATTTGTCGTAGATTCTGTCTTATCAGGCTGGTACAGCTTGGCGAAATGGTTAACGGGTAAGGATGACTGTATTGAAGCGATATGTTTTGAATTTGATGAGCCCGAATACAGTCATGTTTATAATAGCTATTTTGATTGTGAAGTCCGCTTCTCTCAGCCTTATAACGCGGTGATTATAAAACCCCAAGCTTTAGATTATAAGGTGGTGTATGGATGCGCTTCGACCTATGAGCTGTTGAAGCGGCAAGCGAATGCTGATCTTGAAAAAGTGCGAATGGGATTGAATTTTAGCGAGAAGGTCGCTCGTGTGATTACGCCCTTGTTAAATGGCTCTACACCCACCCTAGATCAAGTTGCCGAGCAGCTAAACATGGCGCCTTGGACGGTGCGTCGAAAATTGGTAGATGAGGAGGTTACTTTTCAACAAGTCCTTAATAATACCCGCCGAGACCTTGCCGTGAGCTATGTCAAGGACACCGCGTTTACGTTAGGGGAGATTGCCTACTTACTGGGGTTTGGTTCGCCAACGGCTTTTCAGCGTGCGTTTAAGCGCTGGATGGGGGTCGCCCCGGGTATTTACCGGCATGATGCCAGTATTCATCTTAACTAGCGGTATTACATTTCGGTTGCGTCATCGGCATCATCTTCGTAATCGTCAAATTGTGTCGTATTTAAATCTTCTTCGTAATCCATCATAGTGATGTCCTCTTTTTGGGTGCTTTATTTTTAGTTGTCTACTTCAAAGTGGTGTACTTAAAAGTTCTGTAATTGATACACGCCATGTCTTATGACTTGTATGAAATTATAATAATTCATTAATATTACAGATTTATGACGTGAAACAATAAAAACAAAACGCTAACAAATTTTAAATTTAGTTTTGGTTTGTTGTTTTAAGTAGTTTAAATAGAAGTGAAAAACTGAAATGGATCTTGAGCTTATGTATTAAATGGCGGACTGGACGAGACTTGAACTCGCGACCCCTGGCGTGACAGGCCAGTATTCTAACCAACTGAACTACCAGTCCGCATAATACAACTTTCTAACGTTTTTCTACCCGTTATAACACGAAGTTATAATTGGTGGGTGATGACGGGATCGAACCGCCGACATCCACCTTGTAAGGGTGGCGCTCTCCCAGCTGAGCTAATCACCCGCTTTTAGCGAGGAGTAGGGCTCTAGGAGCAACTACATGTCTCTACTATCTTTTTCTACTTATAATCTTCAATAGTGAAGACTTTAAAATGGCGGACTGGACGAGACTTGAACTCGCGACCCCTGGCGTGACAGGCCAGTATTCTAACCAACTGAACTACCAGTCCACTTAAACATTGATTTATAAATTGGTGGGTGATGACGGGATCGAACCGCCGACATCCACCTTGTAAGGGTGGCGCTCTCCCAGCTGAGCTAATCACCCAACGTATAAATCATTTACTGCGTGCAAAATTAAATGGCGGACTGGACGAGACTTGAACTCGCGACCCCTGGCGTGACAGGCCAGTATTCTAACCAACTGAACTACCAGTCCACTTTAACCTTACCTTTGCGTTAACAAGTCTAGCCAATTTATTCGTCACAACTATTGCTAGTAAAATAAATTGGTGGGTGATGACGGGATCGAACCGCCGACATCCACCTTGTAAGGGTGGCGCTCTCCCAGCTGAGCTAATCACCCAGTCTTGTTTCAGCGAGGTGCATTCTACATTCTCCCTTGAATATGTCAAACACTTAGTTGCAAAAAGTTTATCTTTTTCAGTAGCTTGCGTGAAAATAGGGGCTTAAACACCTGCTTTATCTGCAATCGCTTGTTGTTTGACTGCTTGCTTGTCTTTTTTCTTCGCTAGCGTCTTCTCTTTCTTCTGTTCACCAATCACTAATAAGCAAGGCGTTAGCACCAGTGTTAGGATAGTAGCAAAGGTAAGTCCACCGGCAATCGCGGTTGAAAGTTGAGTCCACCATTGTGATGAAGGTGCCCCTGCCGTCACGTGATTGTGGATTAAATCAATATTCCACTGGAAGACCATCGGGATCAATCCCAGTACGGTGGTCACGGCGGTTAATAAAACCGGGCGTAAGCGCTGGGCGCCGGTTCTGAGCGCGGCATCGATGGCAGGTACACCCTCTTTAATCAGTTGATTAAAGGTATCGATGAGCACAATATTATTGTTCACCACAATCCCTGCGAGCGCGATAACCCCCATACCACTCATGACGACGCCAAAGGGTTCGCCTAACAGTAATAAGCCAATTAATACCCCTGCAATAGAAAGAACGATCGCGCTAAGAATTAATCCTGCATGATAGAAGCTATTAAATTGTGTCACTAAGATTGTTAGCATCAAAAAGATGGCAATGAAAAAAGCTTTAACCAAGAAACTACCGGTTTCTCCCATTTTTTCAAAATTCCCACGGAATTTCATGTCAATACCATCAGCCCATTGTTCTTCTTTTAAAAGAGCACTTAACTGCTTAATTTTAGCGCTGCTATTAACGTTTTCCGTCACATTAGCCAATATGCGATAACGGCGTTTGCCATCAATGCGGATAATATTGCTGACTTGTTGAACGGCATTACGCTGCATAAAATTTGAAATAGGCGTTAAGCCAGCCGAAGTGCTAATGTTAATGCCGTCAAATTGATCAATCGTGCGGTTTTCTGCGGGGTAGCGTAAACTGATATCCACTTCTTCATCGGTATAGTCAGGTCGAAAACTACCGACTTTTAAACCCCCAGTGACCATGCGAATCATTGATCCTGCGGTGGCAATATCGGCGCCATAACGGCTGGCATCCTCCCGATCAATATCCAGCTCCCACGATATGCCAGCAAGGGGCAGGTCATCACGAATATCTTTCAACTCAGGGTCTTTATGAAAGATTTTATTGGCAATACCAATCGCTTTAATCAAGTCAGGTGCGCTATCAGAGGTTATTTGCAGTTGAATGTCAGCGCCGGATGAGGGACCTCCCGCCTTTTTCTGGGTTTCGACAATAATGCCCGCCAGGTCGCGAGTACGCATTTCAATATCTTTTAATATGTCATCTGCCAGGCGTCGATGCTCCCAATCCGCTAGTTCAAGTTGAATGCGACCAATCAAGTCGGGGGCAGAGTTATTAGGGGCTTTAACAAAGGTTGAGGTGTAAATAGATTCAACCTCGGCCATATTAAAAATCTTGCGCTCAACTTGTGCAACCAGCTCGTCGCGTTCAGCCAGTGATAGATTGCCTCGGGCTCTAATGTCGACGAGGCCGATGTCAGAGTCCACATCAGGAAAAAATTCAACACCATGGCCTAGTTGCCCATAGGCCATCAGGGTTAAAAATAACACCGCAACGGCCCCCATAAATATCTGACGAGGGCGATCTAAGGCTAATTTCAAATAATGAATATAACGCCCAGTAAAGCCGGGGATGTCATCAAAATCACCTGACTCAGCCGCGCGCATCGTCGCGAGACTGTCCGCATTATGATCACCACTTTTGCCAATAACCGAGCCGATGGTAGGCACTACAATTAAAGCCATCACTAATGACGCAGACAAGGTAAACAGTAAGGTTAGTGGTAGGAACATCATAAAGTCACCGGTTGTACCGGGCCAAAATAGCAAAGGAAAGAATACCGCGAGTGTGGTGGCCGTAGAGGCAATAATAGGCCAAGCCATGCGCTTTGATGCTTCACTGTAAGCATGAAATTTAGACGCACCTTCTGCCATGCGCCGATCGGCGTATTCGGTAACGACGATCGCGCCATCAACGAGCATGCCGACGCTTAAAATAAGGGAAAACAAAACCACCATGTTGAGGGTGTAACCCATTGCGTCGAGCAGTAAAATGCCGATTAAAAATGAGCCAGGAATGGCTAATCCCACCATGGTCGCTGAGCGCAGGCCTAGGCTGCCGACAACGATAATCATGACGAGAATCGTGGCCACCAGTACGTTATTAAATAAGTCGTTCAGCATGATCTTGATTTTACTTGATTCATCTTGGCTATAGCTTATTTCAATGCCCGCTGGCAGTTGTTCTTCTGCCTGTTCAATGATGTATTTTACTTGGCCTAACGTTTCAATGATGTTGGATCCGATGCGTTTTTTAACTTCTAAAACAACCGCGCTTTTGCCATTGATTCGAGCAATGTCGCGCCGATCTTTGTAGGCTAAACGTCCGACGGCGATGTCGCGAAATTTCACAACGTCGTCCCCGACCACTTTGACCGGCATATTGAGAATGTCATTCATATCTTCAATCAGCCCTGGCACTTTGACAGAGAAGCGTCCTGCGCCCGTATCTAAATCACCGGCCGCCACCAATTGATTGTTGTTACTCACAAGCGTGGCCAATTGCGCAAAAGAAAGGTTGTAGTTATCCATACGCGCAGGGTCTACAATGATTTCAGCCAGTTCTTCGCGCTTACCGACTAAGTCAGCACTCAGCACCCCAGGAAGCGTTTCTATCACTTCTTGTAAGCGATTAGCGCTGGCATAGAGCACGCTTTCGTCGACATCCCCAGACAGGGTTACGATCATCACTGGAAATAGGGCAACGTTAATTTCTTTGATTAAGGGTTCGTCGCTATCTCTTGGCAGCTCTTTCTTTGCCGTATCAACACGTTCTCGCACGTCGATTAAGGCTTGGTCGATATTAATATCACCATAGAATTCAAGCATCACCGATAAATGCCCTTGAGAGGCGGTACTGATCATCTCTTTTAAACCATCTACCGACTTTAATTCAGTTTCGAGTGGTTTATAGATAAGGCGGTCGGCATCTTCAGGAGAAATGCCTTCATGGCCCACTGATACATAGACAATGGGTACTTGAATATCGGGGTTACTTTCTTTAGGAATCGTGATCATGGTAACTAAACCAATGATCATGATTAACGAAAATAACATTAAGACAGTGCGTGAACGGTTGAGCGCCGCATCGATAAGGTTATTCATTCATTGCTTCCCGCTTCAGTGAGGCCCATTTTTTTGTAAACAGGCATCACTTCTTCACCGTACTCAACAAAGCCTTGGCCAACCGTGATCACGTTAGTTTCCTCTTCTAAACCGGTGATCCAGATGCCGGTATTTTCAGCTTTTAAAATCTCAATACTATGGAAAACTACTTTGTTGTCTGGGGTAATGCCCTTTATTCCGAGCTGACCTTGTTGATTGAGAATCAACAAGGCAGGAGAAATCTTATGGGCGAACTGTTTCGGCTGAGGAATCCGTAAGTTAGCGGTTAAACCGCTTGCCATTGACCCTGATGAATTGATGATTTCCATTTCAATAGGAAAGGTACGCGTTTGGTTATCGGCTTCTGCGGCAATAAAACGAACGGTGCCCGTCACTAAATCTCCCGTGACTAGCAGCGCTTCAGCACGATCGCCGATATTGATAAAGGACGCGTCTTTTTCAGCAACATGGCCAATCACTAAGTAGGGAGAGAAGTCTAAAATTTTAACGATATTTATATTTTCTTTTACGTAGTCACCCAACTCAACATAGCGTTGATCAACAATGCCATCGAAGGGTGCTTCAATGCGGCTGGCGCGGAGGTTGATTTGGGCACTGGTTAAGTCAGCTCTTGCGTTGGCGAGGGCTGTCTCGGCTTGAGCCAGCTGTGATTCATTGTATAAGCCTTTTTTAATCAATGTTTTGGCGCTTTCAAATTCAAGCTGGTATTGACGCAAACTCGCTTTCGTTTGCATAACACGAGCAGGCCAGTCGCGAGCATCTAACTCAACAATAAGGTCGCCTTGTTTAACGCGTTCGCCTTTTTGCTTGTGTATCTTTTTCACTTTACTGCGAATTTCAGATTTTAGTTCGACACTGCGATTCGCGGCGGTTTTACCTGAAATTGTGATTGAGCGTTCTACCAAGTTACCTTGCATGCGCTCGACTTGAACTTTGCGTAGGCCTTGCTCCATAACGAGAGGTCGCGGGTTGATATATTCTTCAGTTTCGCTGGTGAGGCCGATAATTATCCAGCCAGTCAGAATAAAAATTAATACAAGGGCTAATATGTGGCCCTTATTCAAGTGAATCGTCATTATAATTATATCCGCTACGGTATCAGTGTCGATGGGTCAGCTTTGCTGAGCGACGCAATAATTACAGCTATTGGACAGTGTCACAAGAATTTTCACCTGCATCAGCTCAAATTAACGGGTATTAAAAGTAGAACAAAACAAGGTTTTTGGGCCTTAACTTCGGATTGTTCACCAAAGTGCGTATACTGGCGCCAATTTAGACATATCTATTCTTTTGAGTAAAAAATTTATGGTTTTGGTTCGATTAAAGGGCGTTTCTTTGGCATTTGGCAATCATGTTTTGCTAAATAAAGTAGATCTTGATGTTAATGCAGGCGAGCGGGTGTGTGTGCTTGGGCGAAATGGCGAAGGCAAGTCGACGTTATTAAAAATTATTAATAAAGAAATCACCCCTGACGAAGGTTCAGTTCAGCGCAGTGATACGATTAAAATCGCCTCGTTGCAACAAGAATTGCCCGTCACCGATCCGCAAACTGTTTATGAAGTGGTAGCGTCTGGCTTAGGGGACTTAGGCAAGACGATTTCGGCTTACCATGAAGAAATTTTAAGAGGTGAACATGTTGACCTAGTTAAGCTGGAACGCTTGCAGCATGTAATTGAAGCCAATGACGGTTGGTTATGGCAGCAAAAAGTAGATTCGATTTTAGACCGCTTAGACTTACCCGGTGATGCCGCGTTTGATTCTATGTCGGGGGGTTGGCAGCGCCGCGTGATGTTGGCTCAAGCCATGGTTTCAGAACCAGATTTGCTCATTCTTGATGAGCCAACCAATCACATGGACATCGCAACCATCCGTTGGTTGGAAGAACAGTTGGTGCAGTTTAAAGGCACCTTGCTCTTTATTAGTCACGATCGCGCGTTTGTACAAGCGTTATCGACGCGTATTATTGAGCTAGATCGTGGCAGTATTTATTCTTGGAAAGGCACTTATCAGGGTTTTATTGAACACCAAGAGCACCGCCTTGCCGCGGAAGAAGTTCAAAACGCGTTATTTGATAAGCGGTTAGCGGAAGAAGAAGTATGGATTCGTCAGGGTGTTAAGGCGCGTCGTACTCGTAATGAAGGCCGTGTTGAGCGCTTAAAAGAAATGCGTAATCAGCGCAGTGATCGTCGTGAGCGCCAAGGTAACGTATCGCTTTCCATGAACTCTGCGGACAGTTCTGGTAAAAATGTATTCGAACTTGAACATGTTTCTTTTGGTTTCGATATCGCGGGTAATCAGCGTAAAGAAATCGTGCGTGACTTTACCAGTGTCGTAATGCGGGGTGATCGCATTGGGCTTGTGGGTCCGAACGGCGCGGGCAAAAGTACCGTGATGAAGTTGCTATTAGAACAACTTAAGCCCGAAGCGGGCACCGTTAAAGTCGGTACTAAGCTGGACGTTGCGTATTTTGATCAGTCACGCAGCTTGCTTGATCTTGAGAAATCCGTCGCCGAGAACGTCGGTGACGGTAAGGATGAAGTTGAAGTCGATGGCCGATCTCGTCATATTTTAGGTTATCTGCAAGATTTCTTATTCGAACCAGCGCGTGCGCGTACTCCGGTTAAGTCTTTATCGGGCGGAGAGCGTAATCGCGTATTATTGGCTAAGTTATTCCTTAAACCTTGCAATCTGTTGATTATGGATGAGCCGACTAACGACTTGGACGTAGAAACATTAGAGCTGCTAGAAGAAAAGCTGGTGGAATACGACGCTACTTTATTATTGGTCAGCCACGATCGAGCGTTCTTAGATAATGTTGTTACTCAGCTTTGGGTTTTTGATGGTAAAGGTAATATCGACGAACAAGTCGGCGGGTATTCTGAATGGGAAGCCCGCAACAAAGAAACTAAGGCAACGTTGGATGCTAAGGTTAAATCAGGCTCAAAAAAAGCAAAAGCGCCTTCGCAGTCAAAAAGTGACAAAGCAAAGCCTGCTGCTATTAAAGAAAAATCATCCGCTAAAAAACTAAGTTATAAACTGCAGGTTGAGCTGGATGAATTACCGAAAAAAATCGAAGCCCTAGAAGCTAAGCAGGCCGAATTAGGTGTTGAGACAGGCAGTGCGGATTTTTATCAAAAAGATAATGAATATGTCACGGTTAAACTAGATGAATTACAAACCATTGAAAAGGCATTAGAAGCCTTGGAAGAGCGCTGGTTAGAGCTTGAGGAAATGGCAGGATGAACCCGCTCATTATTGTCGTCTTTATTGTGTTAGCGGTATTTGGTTCTGTTTATATGCTAAAACCAAGTCCACGACAGAAGCGTCTAGCGGAGTTGCGTTTAGACGCGATTAAGTTAGGGCTTCAGGTTAAGCTGAAAACCTTTAAAACGGACAGCAAAAAAATGGGTGTGCGGGACGATGTTATGGGCACCCGTTACGAACGCTTTAATCCCGCCATTAAAAGTCAGGCGCTGCGTTGGTGTATCGTTCGTCAGGCGGGCTGGGAACAAGAAGGGTTGCCAGAAGGTTGGAGTTGGAACAACATTGTGGTGCGCCCAAATACTGAAAAGCTGTCTGAATTGTTATCGAAAGTAGGGGATGATGTGCAGGTTATTGAAGTTTATGATAACCGTGCAAGTGTTATTACTATTGAGAGTAAAAACAGTACTGCTGTGCTAATCAATGGCTGGATCGAGTCAGCTCAGCAGCTTTAATGCTTTTAGTAAGTGTTAACTTACTATTTAGTGTATTTATCTTAGTAATAATTGTTTACCTTTAGTGATTAAAAGTTATGAAGAGCGATTATTTCTTCTAAATTTACAACGATGCGTTCGCTATAACTTGTTACTAAAAAAGGGACGGTGTTTTCATTATAGTTTTTTATGGAACGTTCCATAAAGTTCCACTTGCTATCAATTGAACGTAATATCTTTTTGCTGCTCTCAGGATTAACTTGTGCCTTTAATTTGACCAGATCGTTGCGAAACGCTTCTGCCATTTGATCTAACGAGCGTTCGTAAGATCCCATGAATACTTGGCCTAGGTTGGATGTACCTCTAGCAGCGTATTGAGACGTTATTTCTTCCATGGTCACGGCCAGTGTTCGTGCTGTTTCTATGACCGTCGGTGGCTTATTTCCATTGCTGATTTGAGCATCTAGGTAGGTTTTTGATAAGCTTTTTAATAACGTTGCATTAACCTTACCCATTTCATCCACTAATCGTACGTTAGGAAAACCTTGTGTTTCCATGTCGTTATAATTGATTCGAATAAGTTTGTTGAATTCACTCCAAGCACCATCAACTTCACTCAGTGAGTCACTAATGCCATCGGCCGCGGGCAGCGAACGTGTTGTTTCTAACATGTTTTCAAAGGATATGAGGTTTTGAATGATCTTTTTGCCGTATTTAGAATCGGCATCCAAGCCCGAGTACATATAAAAATTGGTAATGGATGCTGTCGATAATAGGCGTAATTTGTGAACGTTACTTAATAGTTCTTTAGGGGTCGCAAAGGCTTGAAGTGACAGCAGAGACAGAGCGATAAGGAGCAAGCTTCTAGATTTTATTAAAGTCTTCATAGTACTCACATCGTTGGTTTTATTGTTATTAACGTATTCTTTACTTTATCTATACTAAGGAAAAGAAGGTGCAATCCCTAGAGGGGATTACAAAAGGTAACAAAAAAGTCAATAACTAAGCGTAATCTATATAAAGATGACGTTTAAGTGAGAACTAATGAATGTTATTAAAGTTTATTTTGGACCAGTAATGCTAAGGCATTTTAGGGTTTAGTCAGTTAAGTACAGTTTTCCTTTCAATATTAGCCTTTCAAAGGCTATAAAAAAGACTATTCTTCTCTGTGCAATGACGACATCCTCTTGACTTTCTAAGGCCTTTCGCGGATTGTGTTCGACAAGATTCAAACGGTCGTATGAATTGCCTGTTTTTTAAGCAAACGATCGTTATCTCAGCGCAAGAGACTGCTTTTGTATTTCGCTTCTGCAGTTATTTAGCTAACCCTACGTGGAGATCATTTGATGATTTACGACGGTACAGCCATCACGGTGAAAATGATTGAAGACGGCATCGCCGAACTTAACTTCAATC
>JBNMOT010000087.1:0-14709 GCA_051275515.1 Oleispira sp.
AGGCGCTAAGCAAACTTATTACTTTTAAGCAATTGAATTTGTTGCATGATTGGCCGATGAAAGGACCGTTTGACATTATTTTCTGTCGTAACGTTATTATTTACTTTGATAAAGAAACCCAGCAAGAATTATTTGCTCGGTATTATGAGTTGTTAGCGCCAGGAGGTCTGCTTATATTAGGTCATAGTGAAAATTTGGGACCGTACCAAGTATACTTTGAGAACGTTGGTCGTACTATTTTTAGAAAAGCAATTTAGTTATGGTATTAAATAGACAAAATAATATTCATGTTAAGCAATGTTTAAAGCGCTGCTTGCCAGAGTTTTCACATGTAAATCATTATTGGGATAGTCAAAGGGAGCAGGTAATTGCTAAAATTTTACCCGGTGAATTTTATATGACGAAAGATTCCGTCACAATTGCTACAACATTGGGTTCATGTGTTTCAGCTTGCATATGGGATGACAATGCAGGAGTTGGCGGTATGAATCATTTTATGCTGCCCCTTACCGAAAAAGAGGCTCATGAAGTTGATTGGGGCCAACGAGGTATGGCCTCCGATGCAACACGCTATGGTAATTTTGCTATGGAACACTTAATTAATATGATTTTAAAAAGTGGTGGTCAAAAAGTCAATCTACGCGCAAAGGTATTTGGTGGTGGGAAAGTTTTAAAACATATGTCAGATGTTGGAGATAGAAACATTCTCTTTGTTCTAAAATATTTAGAAGATGAAAATATACCCGTAGAAAGTTCTGATCTAGGATCTTTTTACCCAAGAAAAATATTATTTGAACCTAACTCGGGACGGGCTTTTGTTAAAACAATTGCTAATTTGAACAATGATACGATTACTCAAAGAGAAAATGATTACCGAAGTCGTATATATGAATCACCACAGGATGGTGATGTCGAGTTGTTTTAAGTCTTAGGATGTTTAGTAAATGAAACCAATTAAAGTATTAATCATTGAAGATTTACCTTATATGCGTGCAGTCGTTAAAGAAGTTCTTAAAGATGAAATCGATATTGTTGTTGTCGGAGAGGCCGAAGACCCGATTGTTGCTCGTGAAAAAATTAAAAAATTAAATCCTGATGTGCTCACATTAGATGTTGAAATGCCCAGAATGGATGGTATAACGTTTTTAAAGAATTTAATGCGCTTAAGGCCAATGCCGGTAGTCATGTTATCAACGCTAACAACGAAAGGTGCTGATGCCAGTCTTGATGCACTTGAACTAGGCGCTATCGACTTTATTGCTAAGCCAAGTTATGAAGAGCTCATTGCAAGAAAATCGATTTTTAAAAAGAACCTTATTCGAAAAATTAAATTTGCGGCTTCTGTTGATAATAAAAATTATAAAATAATCAGTGCATCATCAAAAATAGACAGTGATGCTGTTCTTTCTTTTGATGGTTGCAAGCGTTCAAACCATGTTGTTGCAATTGGTGCATCAACAGGCGGTACAGAAGCAGTTAAAAAAATCATTACTAGCTTGCCATGTAATTGTCCTCCTATAGTTGTCGCTATTCATATTCCTGCAAATTTTAGTGCAAGATTTGCCGAGCGAATGAATAATTATTGTGCAGCTAATGTTCAAGAAGCGAGGCACGGGCAAAAAGTTAAAGTAGGAAATGTTTATATTGCTCCTGGCAACATGCACCTTAAGGTTGAAGCAAAAGGAGGAAAGCTTTATTGTATTTTGGAAGATTCAGAAGTCGTAAATCGACATAAACCATCAGTTGACGTTTTATTTAACTCGTTAGAGCCTTTATCAAATAATGTTCAAGGGGTGTTATTGACAGGTATGGGGCAAGATGGATCGAAAGGTTTACTAAATTTAAAAAATTCTGGAGCTATGACTATTATTCAAGACAAAGCGAGCAGTTTAATTTGGGGAATGCCTGGTAGTGCTCATGCACTAAATGCTCATGTTAAGGAATGTTCACTAGCAGATATATCGAAAGAAATTTTAGAATATGCCTCATTTGATAAAATTGGTATGAAAGGAGCAAAATGAAAAATAACAAAACTTTAGTAATTATAACTGGGTTGGGTTTGGCGATATTACTGTTAATTGATATTTTATTTCTTAAAATAAGTTATTTCTCAGCAGTGTTGTCTTTCCTGATTATTGTCGTATTTGTTTCCCTTTACATTAAAAGTAAGGCTGCAGAAAGTACTTGTGAGGAGCTGGATTCTGATGCGAAAAAATATGACATTGAGCATGAAATACAAAAAACGCTATCAAAGATATCAGCATTACTCTCTCAGCAAACAGTTGTTGTAGAGTTTGAAGTTGATAGGGCGAGCACTCTTATTAAAGACGCTACAGAAGGTATCTCAGAAAGTTTTAAACACTTGAAAAGTTTAAGTGACGACCAGCAAGTTATGTTAGATGCTGTTATTAAAAGTCACAGTGGTGGTGTTGATGATGAAGGCACATCACTCGAGTCTTTTGTTCATGATTCCAGTCAAACATTAGAAGATTTTGTACAAGTTATTATTACGACAAGCAAACAAAGTTTAATAGCCATGTCATTTACTGAGAAAATGGGGGATCAGCTTGATGGAATATTTGGTTTATTAGGGCAAGTTGAAAGATTGGCGAGCCAAACTAATTTATTAGCATTAAATGCAGCTATAGAAGCGGCCAGAGCAGGTGATGCTGGAAGAGGTTTTGGTGTTGTAGCAAATGAAGTTAGGGCGTTGTCAATTAATTCAACGGGGTTGAATAATGATATTCGAGAAGAAATTTCATCAGCGCAACATATTATTGAAAAATTAAAGGGGTCAGTTGAAACGATGGCCTCAGCTGATATGACTGCCACACTTAAAGCAAAGGAAAAAGTAAGTAACATGGTTTCACATGTTGGTGAATCTAATATAAAGACCAATGCTATTGTTGAAGAGCTTGCTGAAATATCTCCAAAAATCGCAGATACAGTAGCGATTGGTATACGATCCCTTCAGTTTGAAGATATAACGTGTCAATCCCTTGCTTCTCTGAAAGGCAATATGTTAACAATTTCATCATTAAATGAAGTGATTAATGGATTTGATCTAGAAAGTACGAACCCCAACCAACAATTACAATCATTACAAAAACAGTGCCAAAACCTTATCGAACAATCCCAATATTCAGATGATAAAAGAAGTGTTTCCCAGTCATCGATGGATGAAGGTGAAGTCGAGTTATTTTAGTCTTTCTGATGCTATTTATTAATATTAATACAAGCGTATTTAGATTTCTAAGTCCTAACGATTTTGGATCAGTAGATATAAAACTAGAAATGGTTATTTATTTAGGTTGCTGAATTTAGCTGACCATGTCAGTCAGTATCAATTATATACTTCCGATAATAACAATTATCGGAAGTATTTGTGGTGTATTCATCAAGCAATACAACCCACATCAGTGCCTTTGGTTAATCGAATGCATCGAAGAAAGTCTGAGTCTATGAATTTGAATCCTTAGTTACTCCTCGGTAGAAACTATCAGAATAAATGCCTATCAAATAAGGCTAGCTTAATAAAACTAAGCAGAAATAAAGGTTTACGCTAAGTTTATCTATAATTAATCAATATCAGGCACATACGCGCTGTCTTTGCAGACTATCATCCTTTAAAATGCGCGGCATAATTTTTAAGATTTGGAGTAAGTGACGCATGTTTGAAGTTGGTCAGCGTTGGATAAGTGATACGGAGTCCGATTTAGGCCTAGGGATGGTTCAAGAAGTAAACTTTCGCCAAGTGGCAATTTTATTCCCAGTCGCGGATGAAGTTAGGCGTTACTCAAAGGAACAGGCTCCCCTTACTCGAATTAAGTTCAATATTGAAGATACTGTGCTTTTAGAAGACGGCAGTAAATTAACCATTACTGAAATTCAGGTAATGAATGGCATACTATTTTATGGCGACGCTGATCGCATATTGCCCGAAACTCAATTAAGCGGACACATCCAACTGAGCCAAGCGTCAGAACGCCTGTTGGCTGGCCAGGTTGATAATAGTAAGGCTTATGAACTTCGTCTGCGTGCATTGCAAATGAAGAGCAAGTTACAAGAGCGCAAACATTATGGCCTAGTAGGCAGTCGTACTACCCTACTTCCACACCAGTTATTCATTGCAAATGAAGTCGCTAGCCGTGAAGTACCGCGTGTTCTTTTGGCGGATGAAGTGGGCTTAGGTAAAACAATTGAAGCGGGCATGATTATGCACAGCCTGTTATTAAGCGAACGCATTGAGCGTGTTTTAGTGCTATTGCCAGAAGCTCTGACACACCAATGGTTGGTCGAGATGGTGCGTCGTTTCAACCTGCGCTTTAGTGTACTAGACGAAGGCCGTTGCTTAGCCCTTGAAGATCAAGAAGATGGTGGTAACCCTTACTTACAGCAGCAGCTAGTATTGGCCCCTTTAAGCGCTGTTGCAAATGACCCTAAGCGTCGTGAGCAAATTTTATCGGCTGGCTGGGATATGGTTGTGGTTGATGAGGCTCACCACCTAGGTTGGTCTCCTCAGTCTCACGATGAAAGCTATGGGTTGGTTGAGTCTTTAGCGCACGAATGCCCAGGTTTATTATTGCTTACCGCCACGCCAGAACAATTGGGCATGGAAGGCCACTTTGCTCGTTTACGTTTATTAGATCCTGAACGCTTCCACAATCTAGAAGAATTTGTTCTAGAGCAGTCTAAGTTTCAACCAGTTGCTAATGCCGCCCAGTCTTTGTTATCGGGTAGCGAACTGACTCAGAATGAGCGTGACGCTTTACAAAACTTACTCAATCAAGAAATACCTGCGCAACCAGATGCTGAGCAAGCACAAGCTTGGATCAAGCAACTGATCGATCAGCACGGTACTGGTCGAGTCATGTTCAGAAATACACGAAGCGCAATGGCAGGTTTCCCTAACCGAGAAGTGATTGCGCAGCCGTTCGTATTGCCTGAAGCGTATCAAGAACTGACTGGATTTGAGGGCTTATACCCTGAGCGCCAAATTGCTGATTGGGAAAGTGTTGATCCGCGCATTGACTGGATAAATCAGCTAATCAAGGCGAATAAGGGTGAAAAGTTCTTATTGATCACGCATCAGCAGAAAACGGTATTACAAATCGAACGCGCTTTATGGGAAAAGTTCGGCACGCCTTGTGCTGTTTTCCATGAAGATATGGATATGATTGAGCGAGATCGTGCGGCGGCTTATTTTGCTGAACAAGAAGGCGGTGCCCAAATTCTTTTGTGCAGTGAAATTGGCAGTGAAGGTCGTAACTTTCAATTCGCCCGTCACTTGATTTTATTTGATCTGCCGGATAACTGCGATTTAATCGAGCAGCGCATTGGTCGTCTTGACCGCATCGGTCAGAAGTTTGATATTCAGCTGCACATTCCTTATTTCGAAGGGCATTCTTCTGAGCGCTTGTTTGAATTATTGAACCAGGGTGTTGACGTGTTCAGCCACCCTAACCCGCTCGCGCAATCGTTATTGAATCATCACCATACTCAAATGATCGCCGCCATTGAGAGCCCTAACGTAACCGACTTGCATAAACTCGTGGATACTTTAATTCCTGAGCGTGAAGTTCAGCAGCAAGAATTAGAGCAAGGTCGTGACCGTTTATTAGAATTGCAGTCTTGCGATCCGGTTAAGTCAAAAGCGTTATTAGAGCGTATCCTTGCTGATGACAAGCTTGATCAAGCCATATTGCCAAGCTTCTTAGAGGAAGTGTGTGATGTATATGGCATCATTCAGCAAGACCATAGCCCTCATTGCTTTATCTTAATACCTGGTGATCACATGCTGATCAGCTACTTCCCGCATCTGCCAGAAGATGGTCTAACGTATACCTGTCGCCGTGATATTGCAGTGGCTCGTGACGATGTTCAGTTTTTCACTTGGGAGCATCCGTTAGTGGTGGGTGCTCTTGACCTGATCTTGTCTGAAGACCATGGTAATTCGAACGTGGCTTATGTTGAGAATCACCAGTTCTCGACCGGTGACTTCTATTTCCAAGCTCAATATACCTTAGAAAGCCAGGCGCCTAAGTCTTTACAGATTCAGCGTTATTTACCGGCCGAAGGCATGCACATTGCGGTAGACCCTGAAGGCAAGGTTGATTTCAATGAGCCAGACTACTTGGATTTCCCAGAAGATCTAAAGCGTTCTACTGCGACAGGTTTGGTGAAGCGTGTTGAGCCGGGTATTAAAAAGTCATTGAAGATTGCGAAAGAAGCCGCGGAAGCGCAACTTCCTAAGCAATTAGCACTAGGTGCTAAGCGCATGACGACTGAATTAGATGCCGAAATTTCTCGCCTGCAAGAGTTGCAGAAAACGAACCGTAATATTCGTGATAGTGAAATCGAATTGCTAAAGCAAAAGAAATTATCGCTTCAGCAAGCGATAAGCCAAGCGAGCTATAGGATGGATAATATTCGAATAGTTTTCTGCGGGTAAATCGATTGAACAGAAGAATGAGTTAAGTAGGCTTAAGAAAGCCTGCTTAACTTTTTTACTCTGATCTTAATAAAAATCTAATAATCAACATTAAGAGCGAGCAGAACGCATCGTAACAAACTCTTCGGCAGAGGTTGGGTGGATCCCAATAGTTGCATCAAAGTCTGCCTTCGTGGCGCCGGCTGTAATCGCAACAGCAATACCCTGCACCGTTTCTCCAGCATCATGGCCGACCATATGAGCCGCAATAACTTTGTTGTTTGCCTTATTAACAATCAATTTCATTAGTGTGCGTTCATTCATACCGGTCATTGTATGCTTGAGCGGCTTGAAATTAGACTCGTACACCTCAAAATCAATTCCCTGAGCCTTACATTCATCTTCCGTCGGCCCTACTGTGCCGATATTTGGCTGGCAGAAAACAGCAGTGGGAATGTTATTATAATGCATGGGCACGGTATCGTTACCGTACTTATGCGCAAGAAATTTCATACCTTGCGCTAAGGCCACGGGGGTTAACTGTGGCGTTCCAACAACATCACCCAGCGCATATACCGAGGGGACGTTAGTCTGGAAGAAATCATTTACCTTGATGGTCGTATTAGAATTCAACTCAATCCCCAATTCTTCAAGATTCAATCCGTCTGTCATCGGACGACGGCCTGTGGCGTAAAGAACCAAGTCAACTTCTTGTTTTTCGTTGTTGGTGTAGAAAACCATCAACGAACCATCACCTTGCTTTTCAATGTAATCAATTTCCGTTTTAACTAGAATATTAACGCCTTTCTCTTGCATTTGGCCTTGAACGAAGACGCGAATATCATCATCAAATCCGCGTAAAACTAAGTCTTTTCGACACGCGAGAGTCGTCTCAGTGCCTAAACCATTAAAAATACCCGCAAATTCAACCGCGATATAACCCGCACCAACTACGAGTGCGCGCTTGGGATATTCATTATCCGCTAGGTTAAATACTTCATTCGAAGTAATCGCGTATTCAGCACCTGATACTTCCGGTTTAAAAGGCCAGCTTCCCGTAGCAATAAGTATTGTCTCAGCGGTAATGTTCTGCTGAATACCATCTTGTCCATTGACATGAACCGTATTCGCATCGACTAAGCTTCCTGTACCGTTAAAAATAGTCGCGCCTGGGCCAGTTAGTAGGTTTTCATAAATACCATTTAGACGGGTAATCTCATTAGTTTTATTATCACGTAGCGTTGGCCAGTGAAAATCATTAACGTGACCGTTTATGCCAAAGCCTTTCGCTTCTTCCATTTTTTCACGGTATTCAGATGCATAGACAAACATCTTTTTAGGAACACAACCGACGTTAACGCAGGTGCCACCCAAATAACGGTTTTCAATAATAGCGACCTTCTTACCCTGAGAAGCGGCCATGCGGGCTGAGCGAACGCCGCCAGAACCAGCGCCAATCACGACTAGATCAAAATGTTGTAATTCTGTATTCAAAAGTGTTCTCCAAAACCGTAAGCAGCAGTAAAGCAGGTGCCTGTTCATCAGGTTTATTACAATTAGTTATATTTAAAGATAAAACCCCTCACAACTTTATTAAAATAGTTAGGGTTTAGATAAAATTAAGTGCTACGTTAAAAAGAAGTTATGAATGAATACCTTTACTTGAATAGTGTTCCGCGCAAGTCTACTAGTCCAGAAGCTTCACTGCGCTCCACATTAATTTGTTTAATTTGGATATTATGTTTTTGGTGTAATTCCTCTAACCAGCGAATCGCATCGTCAAATACAGCATCTTCTAGCCAAATACGCAGACCGTCACCGTCGGGTTCAAAGCGCTTTAAATTAATGCCTGAACGTTTTGCTTGTTGAGTTACAATGGCCAGTATCGGGACGTCACTTGCCATTGTTGACACCTGACGCTGAAACTTATGAGCATTACTGGCAAGCAGTTCATAGGTTGATAGGCTTTTATTCAATCTAGCCTGATAGGTTTCTTGTTTAGCTAAGAATGGCTGAACGAATAGCACGATAATTAGGCACAAAACAATAAAAGCTGACACCGCTTTAATGATATTTTGATCGCGAAGAGTCTGGCTACCATACCAAAATTTAAAACTGATAACGGGAGGAAACTGTTTGAATTTTTGGCGTCCTTTATGCCAGTTCAGCGTTAATTGCTGCTGTAAATTTTTCATGCTGAAGCTCCTATTTTTAAACGCCCCTTCACACCCTTGTCGTCATTTGTTGCCTGAGCAATTTCGACACTTAAACCTTGCTGTTCAAGAGCGGACTTATAGCTTTGGAGTTGAGCGAGGGTTTTTGAGGTTAAGTCGATAATCAACTGATTTTGACGGTCGTTAAATCGAAAACTTTGCCATTGAATCATCTGTTTCAAATTATCTTGCTGCAATGCTTTGCTAGCTTGCGACAGCATTATCATTACGCCTGCACTAGTAATGGTGCTATCGCCTTTTACCTTGCTACGAATTTGTCGCTCTAAGAATCGAACCCGCTCACTGGGGAATAAGCGTTGATAAAGACCAATCGTTTCGGCTTTAACTTGCTCTTGCTGAGCTATTAGGCGTTTATTCTCGATGCTTATTTCAGTAAAAGAGAATATTAGCCAGCAAGCCGCTAATGCGGTGAGGGGTTTCCACCAAAATATAGGCTGGTCTTTTTTAGGTTCCGTGGGACGAAACTCTTCCGTTAATAGGTTGCAACATTTATATGATAGCGCTTCATCTCTTAGGCTAGATAAACGCCCATGTTTAACGTTAACCGCTTTGAAAATACCCGTAAAGTTACTCTCAAGTTGAGTTTTTAGTAAGTTGGCTGTATCAAGATTAGAATCAATAAGCGTTATTGATTGTTGTGAACCGACCTCTAAGCCATTACACAAACCTTCAAAAAAAGCAGCAATTGCAAATTCATGGATTTTTGCTTCGCTGAGTCCTGGAATATTAATCAGCCAGAAATGCCCTTCATGAACCAAACTATTATCAGGAATTAAACTGGTTTCTGGAATAAGTTCGTTCAATGTTATATGGCGAAGAGTGCACGCTTCTAACAGGCGAATAAAATTTTCAGTAACGCTACAGTAAATACGATGGCTGAACTTCCCTTGTTTACCCGCCGTCACTAAGTGATATTGACTGATGTCTTCGATGAGACTTTCTTCGAGCGCAAATGGCAAAGCTCTGGATAAGTTTCTTCCCTGAACACCGGGAAGCGTTAGCCAGCGACACACATAGTTCTCACCTTGTAAAATAAAGCGTAACTGTGACAAGTCCGCTTGCTCACCAGCCCATTCATCGAATGGGCGCCAGTTATTTGGATTTCGTCCGTCAGCTTGGCTTTCATCTTGTACTGGTGTGAGTAATGAAACAAACCACGTTTCTAATTCCACATTCCAGCGTACAGCAACAGTTTCCATTATATCAGCCTAAAATTTAATCTAAATACCGCCACTACCTGGGGTAGTATTGCTATTGTTAGTCACAGGAAGTCGCGCTTCTGTTCGAGAGTAATCTCGATAATAAGTGCGCATCTCTCCAGATTGATTGTCTCGATAAATAAGCATTTCAATTGTAGCAACACGTTCTGCTAATGTTACTTTTGCAAAGACCTCAAAGTATTGAGAGTTTACACTGAAATCGGCCTTATCCCACACTTCCTTGGTATTTTGATTACCCGACCCACCCTCATCACTATTTGATGCAGCGGTAAAAGGTCGGACTTCAGTTAAACTCCAAAAATCATCAATATTCTCAAAGCCCCCTTTACCTCGCTTACCGATGATGGTGTCAGCATCCGATAAGGAAAGTTGTGTAGACAGTGCAGCTAAAATCTTATTGCTTGCGGTGTTTACATTGACAGTGGCTGCGACGGGTAACACTGTAATGTAAGGGCTAAGCTTACGATAAGTATCAGCATCGACCTCTTGCACGAGCAGTAATTCTGATGGGTGTTTAAACAGAGCGTAACTGGCTCGGTAAGGAACCTCTGCCCCCAAATAATCGTTATCAACCATGCTGTCTTCATCCATGAATTTCTGAGTGTGATCCGCAATCTTTGGATCAAGCCCAAGCTCCTTCAATAAGTTTTTGAATCTATCAATTTGAGCAGGTCTGTTCGTTGCGGTTTTATGCAAACCATTAAGATTGAACCGTGATTGGGCATCTATGATTTGTATTTCAGCCATCCCCGGCTGCAATGGATAGTTGCGGGGTTGAGCCCACTCTTCTGAAAGATGGTCAACTTTAGGGTTGTTATCGTAATCCAAACGTAAACCTGAACGAACTGCATATTCAATACCGCTGCTGTAAGCTCTTGCTTGCTGCAGAGCTTGCATGTTACCACTGCGTTGGATATCCAAGCTTTGGCGTTCAATCATGGCCGTTGCCAAGACTGAGACAATGGCAAAAATCAACAGTACCGAAATTAGTGCCAAACCATCCTGTCCGGACTTAGAGAAATTATTGGTCATCATAAGCTAATAGCCATAAACGTTCGATTTTACCGATTTTTGGCAGTGTTAATGTCCACCGCATAGCGATGGGGATTTCTGGATTACTACCCGTTTGTAGGTTCGGCCATTGACTGTACCAGCTACTTTTCGCTGGCGGTGCCTCAGAATCACTCGTGCTATCTTTTATAGTATTTTCTTGGGCTAAGATCTCAATTTCAAGAGATTCAACCAGATCCAAAATAACTTGAGCCTTGGCCTCGGTATCTCCTGATCTATCCAGTACAGACCAGAAATAACGAATTAAGCAAGAACCATTAGGTTCAAAATTGCCCCAATCTTGTAAACGTAGCCTAGCTTGCTCACATTCTTCGTCATTAATATCAAACAACTGAAAAGCAACCCTCTGCATTATTGCCCTTGGGTCTTCACTAATAGGGCTATTTCGCCAGCCTAAGCGTGTCCATTCAGCTAAATAATCTGGGCTATCAATAATGAGAGCAGGCTGACGATCACCATACTGATCACGGATGTCGCGATTA
The DNA here is from genome assembly GCA_051275515.1 of Oleispira sp. Lineage (GTDB taxonomy): Bacteria > Pseudomonadota > Gammaproteobacteria > Pseudomonadales > Oceanobacteraceae > Oleispira. The sequence continues at coordinate 11,438 of JBNMOT010000087.1, forward strand.
ATAACTTGTTCAATGTCGCGGCTAACAAACTGATTAAATCGCTGCAGGGTTGTCAGCTGCTCTGATCGAATGTCAGTCACTTTTTTTGTTTCAATCACATTGCTGAGCAAATTAGTTGATGCTATACCAATTAAAGCGGTAATCGAAATAGCGATCATTACCTCTAATAGAGTGAAACCTCGCTGCAGGGGTATTGGTCGACAACGTCGTAGGTCGAAGTCACTGTGCATCAATACTTACCCATAAAACCAGTTAAACTGATGAGTGAGTTTTCTTTGTCAGACATATTGGATACTTTAATTTCTACTCGGCGAAAATTGGGTAAAGGCGTATCTTCGACTTTAGTCACTACATGCCACTCACGCCCCGCCATTTTGGCGTCATCTTTCGTTTGAGTTGCTGCTGGATAGCCAGATAGTTTCAGTTTGTTAAGACGATTTTCCGCAACAAATGAAGCTAACGTTTTTTCTTCTAAATACAATACAGTATCAGCATTTTGGCTGGCTGTTCGGCTGATAGCCGAGGCCATAACCGCAAATATCGAAAGTGCGATCATGACTTCTATTAAGGTAAAGCCCTTTAAGCTATATGTCATATTGACCGATCTTCATCTTATTTTGTCTCCATTTGGAAACGACTAAAACCATCACCTACAATAATAATACTGAAGCTTTCATCGTATTGATTACGAAGGGTTACTTTAAAAGGCGTATATTCATCAGAAGATAAAAATAAAACTGCAGGTCTAACGCCCTTGTTACCTATTAAATCAGTGAAATTTATTTCTTTATCTTCTAGTATCAGGCCCATAGACAGTTGTTCGGGTAATTCGGTTGAGTTCTTAAGATTACCTTCATAAACGCCCCATGGAATCTCTTTTAGTTGCGTGATCTCTTCTTGGGTCTTACCTTCAATGTGGCGAACGTTATTAACGTCGATGTACTTTAAAAGCTGGGTCGATTGCCCATCCATTGCTAACCCTAAGTCAATGTTTTGAATTACCGCTTCATCTCGATAAGAATTCAATTGTGCAATAAAGCGAAACGCCTGTTGTTGAGCTTCTTGTTTCTGCTCGTTGCCACCACCACTTAGAGTGGCCATGCCCAGCATAAGCCCAATAATGGTTAATACCACCATGATCTCAAGCAGAGTAAACCCAGCGTTTGAACGGCTTCTAAAGAGAGTGCGAGATGTTTTATAAATTACCAAAATCAGCCTTGGTGCTCTAGATCAGCAAACTCATCTTCGCCGCCCTCTTGACCATCAGCCCCTAACGACAAAATGGTGTAGGTACCCTGCTCATAGAAATAAACAAACTCGTTGCCCCAAGAGTCTTGAGGAAGCTTGCTGCCTTTTAAATAACCGCCAGACTTCCAATTTTTAGGTTCTGGGCTGCCACTAGGCTTTTCAATTAATGCTTCCAAACCTTGCACCGTCGTTGGGTAGGTGTAGTTATCTAGCTTATAAAGATCCAACGCATTGCCTATTAAATACATCTGGCTTTTGGTTGTTTTAATGCGAGCTTCTCCTGCATTACCCATTATGTTTCCTGCCACTAATGCCAGCATGCCGCCAATAATTGCTAGAACAACCATGACTTCGATGAGCGTAAAGCCTGATTGCTTTGCGGTGTTATTATTTTTTTTATAAGGTGTTTTTTTCATTACGACTTCCTAAGTTTACTGAATAATTAAAGTTAAAATCCAATTACTGGACCATATTTTGTAATTCTAAAATAGGCAACATAATAGCGGTAACAATAGTTGCCACAATGGCGCCCATTGTTAATAGCATCAGTGGCTCAAACATCTTGACCAAGGCTTCGATCGTTGCTTCTAGGTTGGCTTGTTGCTGAGCGGAGGTGCGCGCTAACATATCATCGAGCTCACCACTGTTTTCACCACTGGCAATCATGTGCAGCATCATCGGTGAGAAAAATCCAGTGGCCGTGAGCGCCTTACTCAAGGTCCCTCCCTCACTCACTTGGATTGTTGCTTTCTTAACGCTCGCTTGAATGGGTAAATTCTCAATCACTTGTGAAGCAATGCGCATCGCTTCAACCAAGGGTACTCCTGAACTTGACAGAATTGCCAGTGTGCTAACGTAACGAGCCGTATTCGCACTTTTAGTGAAGTTTTTAATACCCGGAGCGGCGAGTAAAAACTTATGGTAACGGTATTTAAAGCTTGGGTTACGCAAGGCGGACATAAAGGATGTCCAACTTAAAACAATGACAATACCAATGAATAATCCATAGTTGGTAATGATATGGCTAATGTCTAACATAAGCTGAGTCAAGCTCGGCAGTTCTTGTCCGTTGCGCACAAACACTTCGACTATATCGGGCACAACATAAGTTAATAGCCCCACAACAATTCCTATTGCCACAATCGCTAAAATTATTGGGTACATTGCAGCGAGTTTAATTTTAGTGCGTGCGGCTTGCTGCGATTCTGTATAATCAGCCAGTTTGTTTAAAACACCATCAAGATGCCCTGCATGCTCTCCAGCACTGACGGTGGCGCGGTACAAGTGCGGGAACGCACGCGGAAATTCTTTCAGAGCATCCGCTAGGGTATGACCTTCGAGCACTTTAGCTCGAATCGACAGCACCATGCTTTTTACAACTTGTTTTTCACTTTGTTCTGAAACCGCTTTTAGAGCTTCATCAATGGGTAAGCCAGCCGCGATCAATGTCGCAAGTTGACGCGTGATCAGTGCAAGGTCAGCGGTTTTAAGCAACGGGCCTTGAGCAAATTGAGCGAAAAACCCCTTTTTCTTTTGTTTACCACTCGTCGCATCAACCGACAACGGCATCCAGCCTTTGTCGCGTAACTTTTGCCTTACTTGGCGTGCGCTATCGGCTTCTAAAACGCCGTTGTGTTGCTTGCCCTTACTATCTAAGGCTTGAAATTCAAATGCAGCCATAATTAATCAAAAGGTTACCCTTTTGCCACCCTTAATAATTCTTCAATCGTGGTAGTGCCTAATAAAACTTTGCGAATACCATCTTGCTGGATTGAGGTGCATAAGGTGCGAGCGTGAGTTTCTAATGCTTGTTCGCCTGCTCGGTCATGGATAAGCGTTTTCATTTTTTCGTCAACGGGAACAACTTCATAAATCCCTTGGCGACCTCGGTAACCCAGTTGATTGCACTTCTCACAACCATTGGCGTGGAAAATAGTCGGCGCCTGTTGTTTGTCGACGGCCAATAATTCACATTCTGAATCATCGGCAATGGCTGCTTGTTTACAGTCTTCGCAAAGAATACG
>JBNMOT010000088.1:0-14694 GCA_051275515.1 Oleispira sp.
TCTGCTTCTAATATCGATAAGACTATCGATCAGAGCGAGAAAAATTAGTAATGTAAATAGGTAGGGACCGAATAAAAATACGCTTATATAAAACGCAAATAGCCATTGTCCACCTAAGTTTTTCATCTCGACAATGCTGTGCACAAATGCAACACCCGCAATGACAAGAGGAATGATTAATATCGGTAAAGTACCACTAATTAACGGTGGAAGGTTTGAACCAAAAACCAATAATAAGACCACGCTTGCGGTATAACCCACAGGCAATCTTAAAGGATGGAATTCTTCACTATAACCACCAGGGTTATAAAAAGCGGCTTGCCACCAACGGGCTAATAATAGACTTAAAACCATGACCATCGTTTGCACGGCGGCCAATGCCCCAACCATTAGAGGGCCAACTTTAGGTTGAATGCTCTGCCAAAGCTCAAGGTTATCCTTTAAAGCTTCTGCTAGCATGACTTCACTTTGCTTTTGTACTTCCGCTAATACCTCAGGCATTAACAAAGGCAGGGCAAAATAAATCAACACGCCGATACCACTTGCACTCATCAGCGTTAATCTAAGATCAATGCTAGAGCGTAAGATAATCGCTAAAGTCGAAGCGCCAAGGGCGGTGACTAGAGGCGTTGAATCCCCCATCGCTAACCAAACAAAAGCCGGTAAGCTACCCCACAAAACCACATTGGCGGCTTCTTTTGCTCCGTGGCGCAATATAGAAAGCGCCATAAGAGCAGCGCCTAGCCAAAATAATAACGGAATAAACAAGGTCGCAACAATCGCAATGATTGCGTTCAGTGGTTTATCCATACTCCATTTCGCTAGGGCTTTAAACATTATTACTATAACCAGCGCTTATTTATGAGCGTCAGTGTATGGCAATAAAGCAATATAACGAGCGCGCTTAATTGCAGTAGACAATTGACGCTGATATCTTGCTTGAGTACCAGTAATACGACTTGGTACAATTTTGCCAGTTTCAGTAACATAGCCTTTCAACGTTTCAAGATCTTTATAATCAATCTCTACAACGTTTTCAGCAGTGAAACGGCAGAACTTACGACGACGGAAAAAACGTGCCATGGTAAAACTCCTATTCTTCTTCAGCAGCAGGTGCGTCAGCAACTACTTCTTCAGTTACAGTTTCGTCAGCGACTGGAGCAGCAGGTGCTTCAGGGCGACGGTCATCACGGCGGCGGTCATCACGGCTTTCAGCCGCTTTAACTGCAGATACTTCAGTAACTGCTTCGTCACGACGAATAATCATGTTACGAAGAACAGCATCGTTATAACGGAAAGACGTTGAAAGTTCGTCAAGAACGGCTTGAGAACATTCGATGTTCATCAACACGTAGTGAGCTTTATGGATGTTGTTGATTGGGTATGCCAAGTGACGACGGCCCCAGTCTTCCATACGGTGTATTGTGCCTTCAGACTCTTCGATAGATGCAGTATAACGCTCTACCATAGCTGAAACTTGTTCGCTTTGATCAGGGTGTACCAAAAACACTACTTCATAATGACGCATGTTTAGGCTCCTTATGGTTTGTTTAGCCTTCCAGCGATTCAATTAAGAGCTGGTAAGGCAAGGAGTCTCCCGCTGAAAGACCGACAAATACTGACTTACGCCAGATTTAGCTGTCCCAGACAGAAAAATGAGGCACGGATTTTATCAGGCCGTTGAATAAAATTCAATAAAATAAGTGTCTTATAAACGGATTCAATAGATATATTCTTCTTACGTTAGCCATTAATCACCGCTAGGATTAAACTGAGCACAAGAAGATGATAAAACAGAGAATGCGTTATGCAAAAAATAAATACTGCCCAGTACTTTTTGCCTTTAATTTTTATAGCGCTCGTGGCTGCGGGGTTAGTGGCGTGTACGGGTAATAACTCCAGCACTACTTTTGGTTTGTTGGCACTCATTGATCCTATTGACGTTAATAAAACGATTAGCACGGTCGAATGGAGTCAAAGCAATGAAGTCGAAATGGCGTCGAATGCTTATCGTGCGATCAGTAAAAACAGTCCGATAAGAGCAATATTCACTAATAAACTCGTGCCACTTGATCTATCGGTGGATTTATTTCCTCTATTAGAAGACAGGAATTGCCGCATTAGCGGGGGTATTAATTTTGAAATACCCAGCCGGGAATGTTTTGATGATAGTGGCACAAATGAAGTTGATTGCCCCGCTAATGGTTATGCTGCTATAACCATTAATTCACAACTGAGTGAGGCGGTTGCCTGTCAAGATGGGAACTTATCTGGCCAATATATTGATGGTTTTTTCAATATTATTAAGAAAGTTGACCTAACTGAAAGTACTGAATTTCGTACAAGTACATCCCTCTCTGCTATTAATAAGATATCTAGGTTAGATGAGCCTGATGTGAATCAACGATCGGATTATCTTTTTCAAAATGATGTGTCAATTTTATTTTTTGACAATGAATATGAAACTTACATCGACCTAACAACGTGTGATAGTCCGTTTGATCATCGCATAGCACGCACGGGTATGCGCAGCCCTAACGTGGGATTTCTTGAAGGCGATGGCGCTGATACCTACTATCCTTATACTAGATATACTGCCTTAGATCTTGTGTCGACCCCCATCGACGTTTGCGACGGTAACGACGATTACACTTATAACCTATCAGCGATTATGGCGAATGCGGCCATGGGCGGCGGTGTGGATCGAAATACGCAAGTCACATGGTCTAACATGGATATTTCATTAGCCGGTGAACCGTCTGGAATACTGACCCTCACTCATAAAAACGAAGGCGGTGATTATGAGTTAATGTTAGATTTTAATACAGAGGGTCAAGTAACGATTGCTATCCCCAGCTCGAACAATCCTATTACCCTATTACTCGCTGAATTTTTAGCAAAGAGTCAGCCATAAAAAAGCCGTCATGCATGAAAATGAATGACGGCTTTTTATGAGTATTTTTCTTGTCTAAGTCAGCTCGCGATGACATTTTCGGGTATCGATTCAACATGCAGCGTGCGTGTCGGAAAGGCACAGTCGGCGTCATGATTATGAATAATATTCAAAATTTGTAGCATCACATCTTGCTTAATATGATGAAACTCAATCCAATCGGTTGTCTTAGTAAACGTGTAAATAAAGAATTCTAAACTGGAAGTCCCAAAAGTATCAAAGTTAACGATTAAGGTTTGCGACTCATCGATATCAGCGTGATTAACCAGCATGTTGCGTACTTCATCTAATATTATTGGTAGCTTCTTAGCGTCTTTATAACGAACACCAATAGTCTCTTTAATGCGTCTATTGTGCATTCTTGATGGATTTTCTACGGCAATATTAGTGAATACTGAGTTTGGGACGTATAGAGGACGTTTATCAAAGGTTCGAATAACGGTTAAGCGAAAACCAATTTTCTCTACTACCCCTTCAATGCTTCTATCGGGAGAACGAATCCAATCGCCAACATTAAAAGGGCGATCTAGGTAAATCATTATTGAGCCAAAGAAATTAGCTAATAAATCTTTCGCGGCCATCCCTACAATTAATCCACCCATGCCGCCAAAAGCCAGCATGCCTGAAATCGAAATGCCTAGCACTTGAAAGATGGGTAAAATAATAAGGACTGTTAGCGTTAACTTGGTAACTTTACCCACGAGCTGAACGGTAGTGGGATCATTACCTTTATCCAATTGTTTTGTTTCTATACCTGAAATAAAACGCCATACACCCCAAGCAATAACAATGAGGGTCGCCAGCTGACGGACAATAGGAATGCTGGTAATTATCTCTGCGGAGAAATTACGCGCAGTAATATCGGCAAACCAAGAAGCACCAACAATAAGAATTAGCCAGTTAATAGGAACCGCGAAAGCGTTGAGTGTCACGTCATCCCAGCGGTTTCGGCTTCTTCTAATAACATGGGTGAGGCGTTTACGTATAAAGCGCCATACGAGTGCCACCACCAAGGTTATGGTGAGGGCGAAACCTGATTCCCATAACCAATCGTAATTTTGTTCAATTAAATCTAACCACCAATTCATAACGCATCCTTAAACTATTAGTTGCCGCTACGCTGACGTATTATTTCAAATAAACAGACACCGGTTGCAACCGAGACGTTTAAAGAGCTCACTTCACCCGCCATTGGAATATTAATTAAATAATCACAATTTTCACGCGTTAAGCGACGCATGCCTTTACCTTCAGCGCCCATAACTAATGCCGTTGGGCCTCTCAAATCAGCTTGATAAACCGATTGCGTTGCTTCGCCCGCGGTGCCGGTAATCCAGATGCCTCGTTCTTGTAAATCTTTCAGTGTGCGCGCAAGATTCGTTACCTGAATATAGGGAACGGCTTCGGCGGCGCCACAGGCAATTTTGCTAGCAACAGAATTTAACGGAGCAGAGTTATCTTTCGGTGCAATCACCATGTGCACACCTGCGGCATCGGCTGTCCGTAAACAGGCACCTAGGTTATGCGGATCGGTAACACCGTCTAAAACAAGAATTAGCGGAATACCTTCAATTTTATCCAGCTCTTCCTCTAAGTTCTTTTCACTATAACCACGCTGAGGGTAGCGCATAGCGATAACACCCTGATGGTTGCCATCGGCTTTTTGACTTAACAGACCTTTATTGGTTTCCATGATCGGAATTTCTTGTGCTTCTGCCAGTTCGATAATGTCGTTCATGCGCTTATCGTCACGACTTTTCAGTACCCACAGCTCAGTCACTTGATCTGGGCTGCGTTGTAATAGTGTCATTACGGCATGAATACCGTAAACGATCTCAAGTTTCATTCTATTTCCTATAAGCAAAGGGCATGCTTAATTACAGCCCTAAGCGATATGCGCTTTGGCATTTGATTTTTTAATTTTCTTCTTCGCTGAACCCGCTTTCTTCGGCTTACGATTCTTGGCTTCTGCGCTTTGGTTCTTTGATTTAGCTTCAGCACCGTTCATCTTCTGGCGTTTCGACAGTGGACGCTTTTTCTTTTTCGCCGGTTTGTCAGTCTTGCTAGAAGTCGATTTGCTGCCGCCTACCTTACTGGCTTTCTGATCTGCAGAGTTGTTTGCTTCAGATTGGTTAGCGCTGCTAGCATTCGTTGATTTATTACGACCATTGCGACGAGGTCCGCGACGTTTCTTCTGCTCGCCACTCTTTTCTCCGCTTTCAGTCTTTGCATTAGAGTCCGCTGTATCAGAACCTACCGTATTGTCAGCGGCTTTTTCAAAGCTAATAGGGCGACGTGATACTGGGCGTTTATGTTCTTTTTTAGCAGAAGAAGGCTTTTTATTTTGGCGCTGACCCGCATTATCGGTCGGGGCTTCTTCACCCGCGAGGGCAAAATCAATCTTGCGGTCATCAAGGGATACGCTCATTACTTGAATCGACAGTTTGTCACCTAAGCGGAAGGTTCGACGAGTTCGTTCACCGACTAAGCGATGCTTAACTTGATCAAACTGGTAGAAGTCATTAGCTAGGTTGGATATGTGAATCAAACCTTCAACAAATACGTCATCTAATGAGACAAATAAACCAAAGCCAGTCACCGCAGCAATGGTGCCATCAAAGACTTCACCAACATGCTGCTCCATGTATTCGCACTTTAAAAAGTCGATGACATCGCGGGTTGCATCATCGGCGCGGCGTTCTGCCATTGAGCAATTTTCGCCCAAGCTAACCATCGCAGGGACGTCATAAGGGAAGATGGTTTTCTTCGCTAAACGACCTGCCCCTTCAACGCGGCGTACATGTTTGCATTCACGGGTACTGCGAATCACTGAGCGAATAGCGCGATGCACTAATAGATCAGGATAACGACGAATTGGTGAGGTGAAGTGCGCGTAAGCATCAAACGCTAAACCAAAGTGGCCTTCATTTTCTGGCTGATAAACGGCTTGGCTTAACGAGCGCAGCATAACCGTTTGAATCAATTTAGCATCAGGACGATCAGCAATTTGTTTTAGTAGCGCCTGGTAATGGCTTGGCGATGGATCACCACCGGCCATGCTCAATCCCATTTCCCCTAAAAACTCCCTTAGGTTATCGAGTTTCTGATCGCTGGGGCCATTATGCACACGGAATAATGCAGGCATGTTGTAGCGGCTTAAAAAGTCAGCGGCACATACGTTCGCCATTAACATACATTCTTCGATGATCATGTGAGCATCGTTGCGCGACGTAGGCACAATCTGGCTAATCTTACGATTGCTATCAAATTCGATTTTCGTCTCTACGGTTTCAAAATCGATGGCGCCACGCTTAGTACGGCCCTTACGTAGTACTTTGTAAAGGCTATGCATGGTTTCTAAATGCGGCACGATAGGGCGGTAATGTTTACGCCATTTCTTACCATCATCCGTCATAGGTTTTTGCAGCATGTCCCACACTAAGTTATAGGTAAGGCGTGCATGGCTGTGGATAACGGCTTCGAAAAACTTGTAGCCCGACATCTTGCCTTTTTCACTGATCGTCACTTCGCAAACCATTACTAAACGGTCGACTTCAGGGTTTAGTGAGCAGAGACCATTGGAGATGATTTCTGGCAACATGGGTACAACGTTTTCTGGGAAGTAAACAGACGTCGCGCGATTGGTCGCTTCTTTATCCAATTCGCTGCCCACAGGGACGTAATGAGAGACGTCGGCAATGGCAACGAATAAACGCCAGCCATTGGTGCGCTTATTCTTTTCGACATAAACCGCATCATCAAAGTCACGCGCGTCTTCACCATCAATGGTGACAAACGGAAGGTCGCGTAAATCAATACGCTTTTTCTTATCTTTCTCGATGACTTCTTCTGGAATGGATTTGAGCTCTTCCCGTAATTCTTTCGTCCAAGTATTTGGAATATCATGGCTACGAATAGCCACTTCGATTTCCATACCGGGTGCTAGGTTATTACCTAATACTTCAGTCACACGGCCAGTGATGAGTTCACCTGGGCGAGGCTGATTGATAATCTCAACGTTAACAAACTGATCGTGCTTCGCGCCGTTGCGATCTTTGGCAGCGATAACTACTTCATGACTTATACGTTTGCTATCGGGGCGAACAATACCACCACCGGCTTGCTCAAAATAGCGGCCCACAATATGGGTTGTATTATGCTCAACTACCTTGACTATTTGACCTTCTAAGCGGCCACGACGATCAGTGCCCGTAATACGCACCATCGCTTTGTCGCCATGAAAGGCTTTGCGCATTTGATTGTTCGAGATGTAAACATCGTCCCCTTCTTTGCGAATCAAAAATCCGTAACCGTCTTTATGGCCTTGTAAAAGGCCGATGGCAATTTTTTTCGGATCCAGCGGGAAGTAAGTTTGACGACCGCGATTGCTGTCGATTTGGGCATCACGAGCCATAGCAATTAACCGACGACGTACTCCTTCGGTACGGTCTTCGTCATCAACATGCAGCGCAACACAAACTTCTTCGTAGGTCGAAGGAGTCGCTAAATCAATTAACGTTTGAAGAATGAACTCACGGCTCGGCACCGGATTGTCATAATTCTTAGCTTCGCGCGCGGCGTGTGGATCTTGAGGTTTATTGCTCTGGGGTTTACTCACTAGGCGTTATGCTCCTGGCATTTTTTAAACTATATGACGGCTAGTATACCTCTATTGGCTTGAATAGGGATATCGAGAAGGGGTTAGAAGGCTATTTAAAGAACAATTATTGTGCAATATTGACCTCGGTTTAATAAGATTTAATCGAATTATAATCTTCCCTTAGGTTTTCAATTAGCCAATTGGCGGCTAATTGATAACGATCGTTCATAATATCGGGATGGTCGTGCTGTATTTTGAAAGCAATTTTCCCTATACGCGAATACTCTCTTCTGCAAAGAGTTCAAAGGTATAATCGGAGGCCTATGATATGGCAGATAGTTTAGTAATCATTTAAAAAAACGTTGTCAAAACAGCGACTGAAAGTTTTCAACGGGTGAATACACTCATCGATCCAGAGCTTGTAATGTTAAACCCTTATTAATTTAGTCATCATAACGTTGCTTTTTTAATGCTCGACTTTGTACTTGAAATAAATGCTGAATTAATAAGTCTTGATTGCTATGGCTTAGATCTTGAAATTCAACACGTACGAAGTGTTTACCCTTGTCTAAACCAACACCTACTACATTGCCGGTTGTAACGATGGCAAGGTTTGATGGTTTTAGCTTTAGTTGCAGCAAAATGTGTGCATTTTTAGGAATATATTGATCAGTATGAAAGGCAATACCGCAAGCACTTAAATTAATTGGCTTTAACTCACCGTTATCATTAAAACCGTGGGTTTTAGGATGTGAATTCATAGCAATATTGATTTTCTTATTTAATAGGTCAAAAATTTTTGCTAATTGATGTTGTTGACTTTTTAAATTAGTGATTATGATGCTTAATTCAGCTTCTAACTTTGCTAGCTTTTCAGATCCTATATCTTTTTGTCCATCTCCCCAAGCCTGATATTCGTCATGAGTAATTACTTTGAAACTGATTTCAGCTTCATCATTGATACGAAAAAATCGGCGACGTTCATCGGTCATTGTGTTTCCTTTTAATGACTTACAATAACAGGCTTAAAAAATATTGCTAGGATCGAGTTCAAAATCTTCTGGTTTAGCATTGAGAGCGTCATTAATAGCTTTATCTGGGTTCTCAATAAAAGACTTATCGTCATCGTCATCCTCATGTGTTTGTAATATGATTATTTCGACACGACGATTACGGCCACGAGATTCGGCATCGGTATTTGGAACCAGGGGCCTTACATGGCCATGGCCAATAACTTGGAATCTCTCTTGTCTCATTTCAGGGGCAATAAATAATTCTCCAGAAAATGCGGCTGCACGTGCGGATGAAAGTGCCCAGTTCGAGCTGAAACGACCGCCTTGTGTCGGGATGTCATCAGTATGCCCCTCAATGGATATGCGCCCAGGTATGGAGACTAATACTTCACGAATTTTATCGATAACGGGCAAAAACTTGTCCTCTATGTAGTCCGATCCAGATTTGAATGCGCCGTTTTCTCGGATACGAATAATTATTTTTTTACCTTGAGTTTCAACTTCTATTTTACCACTGGACACTTCAGATTCTAATTCAGCGGCAATTTCGACGGCGGTTTCTTCCGCCTTCTTTTCTGCTTGCGAATCTTTAGGCACGACGATTTCTCGTGTTTTTTCACCGTCGTCACCTTGGCGTTCTTGCTGTTGGGTAATTTCGTCTTGGCAAAGAACTTCTAGGCTGCTTTTGGACAAGTCGCTGGTTTTCTGTCGTACTTCATTAATCGGGGTGGGCTCTGGAATCGCTGGGCTAAAATGTTTAGCAATAACGCTGGTTCCTTTCGGTGTGTTATCAGCTCTTACGTCCACCTGAACGCCAAATGCCTGGCGCAGCTCACCCGCTAAACGTTTAAATTTTAATGCGTCCATTTCGGCAAATGACAATAATAAAACGAAGAAACACATTAGCAGTGACATTAAATCTGCAAATGTCATTACCCATGCAGGAATGCCGGCGGGGCATTCACAGATGTCTTCTTCTTCCTCCTCATCCATCATTCTGGATTACTCCGATACTGCACGTTGTTTCTCTTTGACATAATTCTGCAGCATAGCTTCAATCACCCTCGGGTTTTGACCACCCTGAATGGCGATTAAGGCATCAATAATCATTGCTTGAATGAGGCCTTCTTGTTCTGCTCTTAATATGAGTTTGTCGGCCATGGGGATCATGATCATTGTGGCCATCATTGCCCCATAAAGCGTTGTTAATAGTGCGACAGCCATTGCAGGTCCAATGGACTTGGGATCATCCATGTTGGCCAGCATCGCTACCAAGCCGATTAAGGTACCAATCATCCCCATCGCGGGGCCTACATCACCCATGTGAGTAAAAAACGTAGCCCCGTATTTATGCCGCTCTTGAGCCATCTTCATATCTTTGCTTAGGAGGGCTTTGACGACCTGTGGGTCATGACCATCTACAAGTAATTGAATGCCTTTTGCTAAAAAATCGTTACTGACTTCTTTGCCTTCTAATGATAATAAGCCCCCTTTACGGGCAAGACCGGCAAGTTCGACGGTTTCTTCAATAATTTCTTCAGGCTTGCTTACTTTAAACATAAAAGCTTTTGCCATGATAGAAAAAGAGCCGAAAAAAGTACCAATTTCAAATTTAATCAAGACAACAAATAAGCTGCCGCCTAGTACGATGAGAATTGAGGGTACGTTGACGAACATCATTATGTCGCCCCCCAGAACCATTGCCATAATCACTAGGCTAAAGGCGCCTAACATTCCAATCAGCGATGCGAGATCCACTGCTACTCCTTCAGTTCTTTTAAAATTAAGGTCATATTGAGGTCATATTAAGGTAATAGTAAGGTCATATTAAGGTGATGTTTAAGTGTATATCAAAAGTGTAGACAAAAATTTCTATTCTGCCGTGAAAAGTAGCGACATGAATTAACTGTTAATTACTCACTTGATTAGAAAGGAGCGCTCAGTTAATGTTGCGCGACTAAGTGATGGTTTAAGCAAAAAATATAGGTGACCCATGGCGAAAACGACCTTCCATTTTGAAGAATCTCTAACAGAATTAGAAAGTCTGGTTAAACTCATGGAATCGGGCGAAATGAGTTTAGAAGATTCCTTAAAGGCGTTTGAGCAAGGTATTAAATATACGAGAGACTGCCAAAACGCACTGACGAAAGCCGAGCAAAAAGTTCAGCTGTTATTACATAAGAATGGTCAGATGGAAGCCCAGTCTTTTATAAGCCCATCGCTTGAAGACGAAGACTAAGTGTTATGACCCTATCAGCGACCTTTAAGCAACAATTGCTTGCGAGTCAACAACGCTGTGAAGAGGCATTAAATGATGCAGTGAAGCATCTCAATATTAGTGATCCTTATCTTGCCGATGCCATGTCTTATAGCTTGTTTAATGGCGGTAAGCGTGTGCGTCCTTTCTTGGTTCAGGCAACTGCTCAAGCGATGGGGGTTGATGATGCTCGGGTCGATACTGCGATGGCTGCGGTTGAAATGGTACACAGTTATTCGCTCGTCCATGATGACTTACCTGCGATGGACGATGATGCTTTACGTCGAGGGCAGCCAACGTGTCATATTCAATTTAATGAAGCGACCGCGATTTTAGCCGGTGATGCGTTATTGACGGGCGCATTTGAGATTCTCGTCGATATGCCTGCAGGTTTTTCAAATGCTCAGCGTTTGAAATTGGTGAGTTTATTAAGTCAGGGTTCTGGTGCCGCGGGAATGGTTGCAGGGCAAGCCATTGATCTTGCGTCTGTGGGGAAACACGTTGACCTTGCTCATCTTGAGCGCATGCATGACCATAAAACCGGTGCACTTATTCGTATGAGTGTCTTGATGGGGGCGCATTGTGGTCAGCCTGATGAGCCGACATTAGCGCAGCTAACGGTTTATGCAAACGCCATTGGCCTTGCATTTCAGGTGCAAGATGACATCTTAGATATCGAAAGTGATACTGCAACGTTAGGCAAGCAGCAGGGGGCTGATGTCGCGTTAAATAAGCCGACTTATCCTGCTTTATTAGGTTTAAAGGGTGCGAAAGATAAGGCTAAACAACTTCATCAGCTGGCAGTAGGCGCTTTACAAAGCCTGTCTGGTGATACGACAGCCCTTGAGCAGCTGGCTGACTACATCATTACCCGCGATCATTAATTTTCTGAATCTAATGCGCTGCTTATCAACTTTCATAATGATTTTTCTATTGCTTACCTGCCGTCTTAAAAACTGAGTGCCTAAGCTGAGATTTTAAATTTAAGCCGTTAGCTTGGGCTATATGTGCAGGTTCTCTATAATGGGGTCTAAATATGGGTTCTACTTGCCGAGCTAGAGGAGTAGAATAATCCTTTTCTACTCGCCCGCCAACATCGTGAAGTGCATGTTTACTGAAATACCCAATGAAAGACCCTCAACTCCGTTATTGGACTCTGTGACCAATGCGGCAGACTTGCGCTTATTGGCTCTCGATCAACTTGAGCAATTTAATCACGAGCTACGGGAATATTTAATCTACAGTGTTGGCCAGTCTGGTGGGCACTTTGGTGCTGGCCTCGGTGTGGTTGAATTAACCACCGCCCTTCATTATGTCTTTGATACTCCCAACGATAAATTAGTGTGGGATGTTGGCCATCAAGCCTATCCTCATAAAATCATTACCGGTCGTCGTGAGCAAATGCCCAGCATTCGCAGCAAAGGAGGCCCGGCTGCTTTTCCATTACGCCGTGAAAGTGAATACGATACCTTCGGTGTGGGTCATTCTAGTACGTCGATCAGCGCGGCCATGGGCATGAGTCTTGGGATGCGTGCGATGGGTAAAAATCATCAAGCGGTTGCGATTATTGGTGACGGTGCGATGACGGCAGGAATGGCGTTTGAAGCGTTGAATCATGCCGGCCATGAAAAAGCCGATATGTTGGTTATCTTAAATGATAACGATATGGCGATTTCAGATAACGTGGGTGCGTTGAATAAATATTTTACCCGTCTATGGTCTAGCCCAACGTATACTTCCTTTCGCGAAGGCAGTAAGAAAATATTGCAAAAAAGCACCACGGCTTGGGAGTTTATGCGCAAGACCGAAGAGCATATGAAAGCTATGGTTGCCCCTGGTATTTTATTTGAAGAGCTGGGTTTTAATTATTACGGCCCCATCGATGGTCATGATACCGAAGAACTTGTGCATACGTTAGCCAATTTAAAGAAATTGCCTGGGCCAAAATTCCTGCACGTAGTCACCAAAAAAGGCAAAGGTTTTGCGCTAGCAGAAGAGCAGCAAATTAAATATCACGCACTTAAAAAACAGCATACACATGCGCCAGCTACGATCGTTAAACAAACCTATTCCAATGTGTTTGGTGATTGGTTATGTGATATGGCGGAGGTCGATGAACGCTTAATGGGTATCACTCCGGCGATGCGTGAAGGTTCGGATATGATTCGATTTTCTGAACGCTATCCTAAGCGTTATTTTGATGTCGCCATCGCAGAGCAGCACGCGGTTACTTTAGCCGGTGGTATGGCGTGTGAAGGTGCTAAGCCCGTTGTGGCTATTTATTCGACTTTTTTACAACGCGGTTATGATCAGTTAATCCATGATATTGCGTTGCAAAACTTGGATGTTATGTTTGCCATCGACCGTGCAGGGCTGGTGGGCGAAGATGGACCTACCCATCATGGCGCTTACGATTACAGTTTTTTACGCCCTATCCCTAATATGGTTATTATGGCGCCGTCGAATGAAAATGAATGCCGTCAAATGTTATTCACGGGTTATCAATACCAAGGGCCAACGGCTGTTCGTTATCCGCGCGGTGCTGGCACCGGTGTTGAAGCACAAGTGCAAATGCAGCTACTAGCGATTGGTAAAGGCATTATGCGTCGCACTCGAAGTAGCGAGTCAGATTCAGGCAAGTCGATCGCTATTTTAGCTTTTGGTTCTTGTGTTAATGTTGCTTTAGACGCGGCCGATGAATTAGCACAAAAAGGCATTGATATCAGTGTGGCTGACATGCGATTTGTGAAGCCATTAGATGAAGCGCTTATAACAGCCTTAGCTCAGTCTCATGACCAACTTATTTGTATCGAAGAAAATGCGGTTATGGGGGGGGCAGGGTCGGCGGTATTAGAGTATTTGTCAGCGCAATGTATGGCGTCGCCTTGTCAGCTAATGGGCATTCCTGATCGTTACATCGAGCATGCATCACCCTCTGAGCAGCTGGTTGATGTGGGCATTGATCAAGCGGCGATCATCGCAAAAGTGATGAGTTTTTAATCACTCATCATTTCACTGGCAACGACAAATGTCACTCACCGTGGCTTACGGTAAAACACTACGCTGTTTACTTAAGCGTGATCATCCTGATGGCTTGCCGTACTTTTTAAATAGTGCCCTAACTTGCTCGCCTTGGTATTTAAATAGCCATCGTTATGTGGGTTACGACCCACTTCAATCGCTACTCGTTCAAAAATATGAACACCTGCTTCAGATAAGGCTTTCACTTTGCGGGGGTTGTTCGTCATTAACCGAATGGTTTTAACACCTAGATGTGTCAGCATTGGCTGGCACATATCGTACTGACGCAAGTCAGCACCAAACCCTAGTTGCTCGTTGGCTTCTACGGTATCAGCACCCTGATCTTGCAAATTGTAGGCTTTGATTTTGTTTAACAAACCAATACCGCGACCTTCCTGACGAAGATAAAGTAATACACCACGTTCCGCTTTAGCGATAGCGCTTAAGGCTTCTTCTAGCTGATAACCACAGTCACAACGCATGCTAAAAAGCGCATCGCCGGTAAGGCATTCAGAGTGAGCACGCGCTAGTATAGGTTCACCAGAGGTAATGTCGCCCATCGATAAGGCAACATGTTCTTTCCCCGTCGTTTCGTCTTCGAAACCATGCATAGTAAATTCACCAAAAGGGGTTGGCAATTTAGAGGAGGCAATGTATTTAATACTCAAAAAGAAAACCCTCGGTACTTAGGAAATTAATAACCGTGTAAAGAAGGTTATCAAGTAAATCATTTACGGAAACTGAATAAAATTGGGTCACATTTTAACAAGATTAATCGCCGCTGACTAATTAAGAGACGCAGTAACGTTAATTTATTCTTGATATGATAATAAATAGCTTATTATTGTCA
>JBNMOT010000089.1:0-14153 GCA_051275515.1 Oleispira sp.
TATATCCACAGGGCAGCTAATTCACAGTCCTCCTGTTTATGGTGGCAGCTTCCGCTTAGATATCGGTATACAAAGTTCAGAAGGTGCAGAATAAAATGAAAACTGCTAATAATTTATTTGCTCGCCTATTCACCCGAATGCTTACACGGATAGTGCTTTTAATAACGATCGTTGCTTGCACGTTACCTGTTTCATTGGCCAGTGAGAGAGACCGCTTACCAGAACCAGCTCATGCCGGATTAACAGCTGCTTGGAATCTAGTCGGCTGTGGCGAACGCTACAAACAAGTATGGTTTGGTGGCGAAGCCGTTCGTGGCGCAGGAAAAACCTATAGTGAATTGCTGCAAAGTTATAATCAGGCTCCTACAGGTAGTGGTTGTGATGAAGTTGATGGCCAAGGCTCGGCTTTAAAGCACATTGAGTATTTTGTTTTAGCGGCTAGTGCTTTTCAAATACTGGTTGATTCAAACCTAACCGGTAAGAATAAAAATCTTGCTGAGTGGGGTCTGCAAGAAAGCTTAAATTATCTTGCAGAAGGCAAGTTATTAAAAGGTAACGACCTGTTAATAAATGGCTTACGTTCACGTTTTAAATCAGACGATTCTCAAACGAAAACTCAAATAGAATTGTTGGGTGACAGTGTTACCGAGATGAAAGACGGTTTAGCAGAATTAACCCCTTACATGATTGGTTACGGCACGGTATTACGCTCTAGGTCGGATAACCCAACCGAGCGCTTTCCCTTTATGGTTGAAAATACTCAAGGGCCAAAAGTTCCGAATGAATATCAGCGTTACGCTGAACTGCTAAATCGCTATGGCATGGCGGCCAATAGCGAAGCGAAGTATATTTATTACAAAGACAATGTTAACGATGTCGATAATCCTCCGTATAAAAACTTTCCTGGGCCAGAAGATTTAGATTTTAATAACGATAGAATCCAAAACCAAGCGGGGCGTTTAGATGCGGCCAAGCGGGCAAAGAAAGTCGGTAGCCATTTATACCTGCAGTCCTTAACGCTGGCCGTGATGCAAAATGCAGACGATTTTCAAACCAATAATGGCTATCAAATAAAACGCCAAATTAACGATAGTGATCGTTTATACCAAGATATTCAAAGTGGCTTTAATCCGCTGTTATTAGCGGGTGATTTTGTACCCTACCAAAGAGTTGAAAACTTTTTACAACTGGCCCGTGCTCGTGTTAACGATGCAACGCAGGCTGAGCAACTTGCTCGTGCTAATCAGCGTACTTTTGAAACTGATGAAACTTCACTGAAAACCGAACTGCGCCAGCAAACTAGTCAGTATATCGATCAGCTAGTCGAGCTTGCTGGGGTTTCTTCTGCAGACTTTGATTTGACTACCAAAGAAGGGCGTGATGAATATAAAACAGCTGCGTTTATTTCTTCATGGCACGAACGTCAAGGACAAATTGGAATTCAGGTTATTGCTTTAGAGGAAGCTGATTTGCAGATGTCACAAATATGGGCACAAATGCAAGTAGTTCATGGGCGAGCAAAAATTGAACAGGATCGCGGGAGGGATGTTGGCACCTTAGTGATGAAAAATGGACGACGAATTAGTGTTTTGCAATTTATGAATACTATGGCGTCTTGTTGTAATGTATCTACAGGTACCTCTACAGGAACTTCAAAAGGAACATCTAGCGGAAGTTCTACTGGCACTTCGATTGGATCAAGTACTGGTACTAGTCATGGAGCCTCATTTGGAAAAATGCCTTCTGTCAATATTGGCTTTAGTCAGGGCCAAAGTACTGGTACAAGCACGGGAACCAGTGAAGGTACTAGCGAAGGTCAATCCTGGGGGATTAGTGAGGGTGCATCAAAAAATCCTGATATTGAACAGTTGGCTCAAGGTCAATCAGCCATGGCGTTGTTACAGGCGGTTCAGCAATCGGATATCGAAGGTCTTAATAGTGACGCAACTTATAACAGCATAATGTTGGAAATGACGACACTATATGTATCCATGGATCAAGCTCGTACGGCTAAACAACGCCAGTACGCGGTTATTGAAACCTTATTCGATCAGTTCGAACGCATACTCGCCAACTACGCGGTTGCTCAAGAAGATTTCTCCGATGCTTATTACAACAACCCTGCCTACCGTGTAGAAGCGTCCCGTGCCGAACAAGCGGCGGAAGATACCTTTGAAACCGCGTTAGAACTTTCTTATTACGCCGCTAAATCCATGGAATACATGTGGTCGGAAAAATACAACAACCCTGTATTACGTTTAGATGGTGGTTTACCTGAGCCTTTAGCAATTTCGTTTGATCCATTCGTGCGTGCTGAATCTGTTTTCTCGGCTCAGTTTGCTTCTACTTACAGCCCAAGCTTGGATGACTATTTAGATGGCCTACAAGCGTGGGATGTGAAAATGCGTCAGCTGCGTTATCCAGAGCGACAGACGTCGCGGGTGCGTTTTTCTATGCGAGATGACCTGTTAGGTTTTGGTGAATTCACCCCGAATGTGGCCGAAGCGAAATTCCGTTCTTTCATCGATGACAAACGTAACATTGGTGAGAATGTTGATAACCCTGATGTGCAATTTCAATTCAGCATGGATATCGCCGATGAGCGCTTATTCCCCAATCACCCGAACATTAAAATTGAATCCATTGCGGTGAACCTTGTTAGTACCGCTTCACGCTCTATTCGCGGTAGCTCAAAAACTGTTCCTGCATTGGTCGATTTAGTGATGTTAGATCGAGCGTTTATTCGTACCTTCTTTGCTGAATATCCCGCTCGTGATGATATTTTATCGTATACCTTGCAGCAGGGGAGAACAATTGAGAAATCACCTTTTATTGCAACGGTTGATGCCACAGTAGACGGCTACGCTAGCCCGCAAGTTGACCCGAATACGCAGCTAGCCAGCCATAGCCCAGCGGTCAGTACTTGGGTATTAAGAATGAAAAATAATCGCTTTAATAACCGCGATTTAAAATTGCAGTACCTTAGCGATATTGAAATTGATATTCAATACAGCTATGGCAAGCCGCGCGATATTCAATTTTCTAATTGATTTAGAGCGGTGCTAATTAAAAGATAATGGTTATAAAATATTTTTTATAACCATCAGTTAAAAATTAAAAACATCATCTAAAAAGATGATTTGAAAGATTTATAAAATGGGGAGTAAATAAAATGAAATCTACGTTAGGGATGGTTTTAGCACTGTTAACCTTGCTGGAATTAACGTTTAGCAGCCAGGTTGCCTTCGCCGCCAACGACATTACGCGTTTGGTACCTTTTCAAGGTCGCTTACACGGTGGTGATAATAAAATCGTGAGTGATGGTACTTATGATTTAACCTTTTATATCTACGAAACGCCAACGGGCGGCACGTCTTTGTGGACAGAAACGCACCCAAGTGTGAGCGTGATTCATGGTTACGTAAATGTACTATTAGGTGCTATTAGCCCAATGGTTGAAAGTAATTATGCCAATCAATCTCCGCTATACAGCGAGGCTAAAAATACGGTTAATTTTGCAGAGCAAAAATATCTAGGTATATCGATTAATGGTGGAGCGGAAATGTTCCCACGTAGCCAGCTAGTACCTACTTTTCATGCTTATACGGCTAACCATGCAACACATGCAACGCAGGCGGATAATGCGGATAATTTAGGTGATAAAGCTGCAAATACTTATGCACAAGTGAGTTATGTTAATAATGCCGATGGTGTTCTTAATTCAAAAATTGATGACAATATTACAAATGTGACAACGGCACTTAATGCCAAGTTTAATGGTGATAAAGCGAAGGATGCAGATTTATTTGATGGGCTAAATTCTACAAGCTTTTTAATAAGCACTGCTAAAGCCGTTGATGCTGATAAGCTAGATAATTTGAATTCAACGGATTTTTTACGTTCAACTGCTAAAGCGGTGGATGCAGATAAGTTGGACAATTTAAATTCAACTGATTTCTTACGTAGTGGTGGGAAAGCGGTTGATGCTGATAAGTTAGATGGACTAGATAATACTTATTTTCGCAATGCTTCAAACTTAAACACTGGAACGATAGCTACAGCTCGCTTACCAGCTACAAATCGTATTTCAATGAATGCTACTACTAATGTATCTGATTCATATGGACACTTATACATTGGGGATATGTTAATTCAATATGGACGAAGAGCATCTGTCGGAGGAAATACTTATGAAAATATTACTATTAAATGTTATTCAACTACAAATACATTTGTTATAACTGCGTCTTATAGTAATTCCTCTATGGATGAACCAGATGCTGCTACAACGTATAAAAATAGCAATTGTTCTATTCGATTGAATAACCCTCTTGGGGCTGCAAGAGCCATTGAGTGGATGACTATTGGTAGAAAACTATAAAGATTGATTACTATTTAAATGAGTCAGCCATTGTTCATTCGTGCATGTAAACTTTCCTTGATCGGATTGTTGTTTTCCTCTGCTCAGTTATTTGCAGAACAAAACACAGAAACCAAAGCCAATCATATTTCCCTTCCTTCAGGCCCTGGTAGCCTTGAAGGATTAGGGAAAAGTTTTGAGCCTAGTTTAAATACCGGTGGCGCCAGCTATTCGGTCGATATCGCTGTGCCTGCTGGAACAGCAGGTCATGCACCGTCGGTTGCTTTAAACTACAGCTCGGGTTTTGGTCAAGGCATTGCCGGTTTAGGCTGGCAGTTATCTTTGCCTTCTATTGAGCGCAGCTTAGAAAATGGTCAACCGTTATATGCCGAGGGTGATGTATTAACCTATCAAGGTGAAACCTTAGTCGCGTTAACCGACTCTACCTATGCCCCTGCATTGCAAACTAACTTTACGCGCTTTACCCGTGACGATAACCGTTTTACCGCATTAGATAAATCGGGTAATCGTTATGAGTTTGGTTCTGTTGTAGACGGTGATCGCAAAACAGTTTCCCCGGCCAGCATCGGCCCAGATAGTCGTGAATTCCATGGTACTTATAAGTGGTATTTAAAAAAACTGACCGATGCCAAAGGGCAGACAACAGAATATTTTTATACACACTCTTTGAACAATGTGGATAACAGCCTAGATGGCGTTATCTATTTAGAAAAAATTCAATATGGCCCTGAGCATGGCCCCTTTAATAGTATTCAATTTAACTACCAAGCACGCCCCGATATTGTTGAAAATTATCAAGCGGGTTTTGTTCAAATTAATCGTCAGCGTTTGCAGTCTGTTGATGTAAAACACGGCGAACGTCTTTTATGGTCGTATGAGTTAAATTATCAGGCTCAGGGTAACGACCTGCTGCATCCACAAAAAGAAACCGCCGCGCTAAAAAGCGGTTTATCGTTATTACGTAAGGTTACTCGTTGGAATAGCGACAAAACCGTATCGCTTCCGCCGATTCGTTTTGATTACTCGCGTATTTATAATCAAGACCAAGACTTTCCACCGCTGGGTAATTTTCCTGGTGATGAAGACATCGACCGTAATCTTAACGGCAGTAACGACATCAATAATGTCAGTGATTTAGAAGGCCTACCGACGGGCATTAATGTTATTGGCCAACAAGCCAGCTTTACCGATGTCACTAAAGATGGTTTACCCGATTGGTTATATTGGAAGTCGGGGCAATACTATGTCGCCAAGAACTTAGGTTCCTTCCCATCAAGTTCGGGATCTTCTAACGGCAATATAAGTTTTGCAGCAGCGTATGCATTAAACCATGCCCCAGTTGCCCCTATGGACGACAGTAATGTTCATTTGATTGATTTAAACGGTGATGGCCAAGCAGACTTTTTACATCGTATTAGTGATGCCCGTTGGTTGTATTATCAAAACCGCGGTGATGGTCAGTTCTCACCTTCGGTTGCGTACCCTGCCCCAGCCAGTATTCGCCCCGGTGAAGACGGTGTGCAATTCGCTGATATTAATATGGATCAGCGCATCGATATTATTAGCAGTGCTGGTAAGTATTGGCGTTATTGCTTAAACGGCCCTGCCTCTCTTTCCTCAGCAGGAGCATCTGGCTCAACTTACGATCAAGACTTCGCGCCGTTTGATAACTTCCCGTCTATCGAAGATATCGATTTAAATGGTAATGGCTTAATTGATTTACCGAATTGGCAATGCAGTGGCAGCTTACAAACCAGCTTGCCAGCAGAAATCAACCTCACCAATAAACAAGTAAAAATGGTCGACATGAATGGTGACCGTTTAAAAGATGCGGTATGGCTACGCCAGGTTAACGACCAAGTTACCGTTACCTACTGGCCACACATGGGTAGCCTTAAATTTGCCGAGCCTCAGGGCATCAGCATTAACAAACCGAGTATTGTCGGTTTACAGTTAGATAAACTGAAACTGCAAGACATTAACGGCGATGGCCGCGCCGACCTAGTGTATGTGCAACCTGGGCAAGTGAAGTTTTGGTTACAGCAATACTCTGAACAAGGGCTAGCGTGGGCCGATACCCAAGTGATTAGCGCCCCTAATTATTCGCCACAATCAACCGCCTTAATGGACGGAGATTTAAACGGCAACGGCACTCAAGATTTTGCTTGGGTCAGCGTAAGTTCTGGTATTACCCCAAGCTACTTAGATGTATCGGGTGATACCAAAGCGCATTTATTATCGCTAATCGATAACGGCATGGGGCTACGCACCCAGTTATCATTTCGCAGCATGGGCAACTTACAAGCCGAGGCTTTTGCACAAGGCCAAGCTTGGAATGTCTCTAGCCCCGTCGCCCAACAAGTAGTCAGTAAGCGCAGCTTTATTCTACCGCTGGATACTACCGGCAATGGCGAACACGACAGAGTCGAGCAAACCTATACTTACCGCGATGCGTATTACGACCCGTACAAAAAACAATTCCGTGGTTTTAGTTTTGCTAGGGTAGAAACCCTTGGCGACTCTAATAAAGGCACCCAAGTTAGCCGTCACTTTTTTCATACCGGTGCTCCCGATGGCCAAGATAACGATGGTGATGGACAGGTCGATGAACGTGAACTCGATGGCTCGACCGAAGAGCTGCCGTTAAAAGGCAAAACCCTGCGCCTAGAGCAAACCTCTAAAGCGATCAGCCTTGCCAATAACGAAGCAGCCACACCAGAGCAGCTAGTGCAAGCGGTGCAAACCGATTGGAGTCTGCGACGTATTCATTCAATTGATACCACCGTGGCTTCTATGTCGGGTAAAGAAGTGACCTTTGTTGAAAAAAGCAAAGAACAAACTTTTTATCACGAATTAACTAACAACGGTAAAGTCGCCAGCCGCCAACATACCTACGATGATTGGGGCAATGTCACCAAAACCATCGACCATGGTTTACTCGATAGCCTAGACGATAATAAAACCAGCGATTTTGAATACGCCACACACAGCAATGGCATATTCCAATTACCCAAGCTGAGCCAAGTAAGCAATAGCCAAGGTGAATTATTACAAGGCACACAAACCTATTACGATAATTTGCCCTTAGGGCAGCTCACTCGTGGCTTAACCACCACCGAGCAACGCTGGCAGCAAGACCAAACTTGGTTAACCACACAAAGCACAAGTTACGATAGCTACGGCAACCCGATATTATTGATTGATGGTGATGGACGTCGCCGCCAACTGGTATGGGATATTCAATGGCATGGTTTTCCAACGGAAGAATGGATTTTCGCCAACGGCTTCGATAAAGAACCCCTGCGCATAAAAGCCGATTACGATACCGGCCTAGGTGTGCTGAAAGCGCATACCGGATTTAATGGTGAACAAACCAACCTGACCTACGATAGTTTTGGTCGCCTATTAACCATTAAAAAACCGTACGAACAAGATGCGTCTATTCAATACAGCTACCACTTTGTAGACCCGTTTCGCCAACTTGAATACTACTTTAATCATAACGCACAAGGCCAAACCAGCAATGCCGTAGACAGCACCAGCTACGTGCAAACGGTTATTAAGCGCGACGATGGCCGCACAGAAGAAGTTAAGCAACACATCGATGGTTTAGGGCGCGAGTTAGCCACCTATACCCAGTATGAACAAGGCTACATCGTTACCAACAGTAAATGGTTTGATCACCAAGGCCGCGATGTAAAAACCTTCCGCCCTTGGACAACCTCGCTCTCGACTTATGTATTGCCAACCAACGATCTAATCTCAACCACGGTTGACTTGGATGCTCATGGACGCCCATTAGTCGAAACGTATCCTGCAGATGATCTCGGCCGTCGTTCGATTATGACGTATGAGTATTTTCCGCGTCGCTTAAAAAGTACCGACCCAGAAGGCTTTGAACAAGAGCAAACATTAAATGCTCAAGACAAGATACTAAGCCTGCGTCAGCAGCAACATGTTAGCGACGAACTGGTATGGAAAACGTCTGAGTTTTTATACGATCCACTCGACCGCTTAACCAAAATTACAGACGCCAGTGGTAATGTAAAAGAGCAACGCTTTAACGGCCTAGACCATAAAGTATGGCAAAGTGATTTAGACCAAGGTACCTCAACCTACCGATACGATGTTGCGGGTAACTTACAACATAAAATCGACCAGTTGGGTCGCACCTTATATTACCAATACGATCAGGCCGGGCGTTTATCCGAT
This sequence comes from Oleispira sp., assembly GCA_051275515.1. Lineage (GTDB taxonomy): Bacteria > Pseudomonadota > Gammaproteobacteria > Pseudomonadales > Oceanobacteraceae > Oleispira. Next base: position 8,594 of record JBNMOT010000089.1, read on the forward strand.
ATTTTAGCCAACGATTATAGCCCGTTATTTACGTATCATTATGATGCGCCGCAGGCATCACAAGGGTATCAATCGGGTTATAAAGGCAAGCTAACGTGGGTAGAAGAGTTTTCTTCTTTTGGCCAAGCAGGCAATTCAAGTAGCTTAACCAATAGCGAACACTACCATTACGATTTACGCGGCAACTTAATTCACAAAACTCGTAAACTCGATAATGTAGATTACCAATTTCATTACCAATACGATAACCAAGACCGAATTAAGCGCCAAGTATGGCCCGATGGCGACTTCCTTAAATATCAATACGACCTGCGCGGCAAAGTAAAAAGCATTGGCGAATTGGTAACCGACATTGCATACCATACTGATGGCCAAGTCGATACGATCTATTACGCTAACGGCACTCAGCAGAACCGTGCCTACGACGACAAAGGCCAGCTGACCAGTTTAAGTAGTAAGGGTACAGACGATTTATTACTGCTGAATTATGGTTACGACCTGCGTGGCAATATGCTGCGTAACGACGACTTATTAAATAGCAGCAGCTCACAAGTATTTGAATACGATGCGATTAGCCAGTTGAGAAAAGCGACGGGCAGCTATGGGCAATTGCGCTATCAATACGATGGCATTGGCAATATGACCTCTAAGTTATTAGACAGCACGACGAATACTGCTGGGGTAACAACCCATAGCTTAGGCAGTATGAAATATGGCGGCAGCGCCTTTAGCGAAAACCGTTTACAAAAAGGTGGCCAGCCAGGGCCGCACGCCATTACCTCAACCACCGATGGTAAGTTCTGGAACTACAATGGCTTAGGTCAGCGCATTAATGATTATGCCGGTAACCATTATGATTGGGACCAACTCGGGCGCTTAACCCAATGGCAGCGCAAGCAAGTTGCTGACTCAGAGGGTACAGAAAACGTTATTAAGCAAGAGCAATACCTTTACGACTTTAAAGGCCGCCGCTTAAAGAAAACAGCCTTTGCAATAGATGCTAGCAGTGGCAACCTTAACCCCGTCTTGCTACCGAGAGCGCAAGTTTCGTACATCGATAAAAGCTATGAGATTCGTGACGACAAAACCCAAAAACACATCAGTATTGGTAACCTGCGAGTTGCGCGTTTAGAAACCCCTATCGCCCAAGCGTTGGCACAAATTAAAGAGCATTCGCTAAACCCAGGTTGGAACCAGGTATTCTTAAACCATACCCCTGAAGGCAGCTCGTTATTACAGCAGCTAACGGGGATAGATACACAGGGCCAGACAACCGACGGCATTAAAAATAAAGCCGATAGCATTATTCACTTTAATGCCGCCAGCCAGAATTATCAGAGCTATATAAAAACGTCGAGCACCGCCAGTGGAGACCTTTCTGCTTTAGCGGCTAACCAAGTGTATTGGTTTAAATTAAAAGCTGAAGATATTAGTTACCCTTTCACTTGGCGATCAAAAGCGCAGAGTGATGCGGATGAAAACCTAACAAGTAGTCATGTGCGTTTATTGCAAGCGGGTTGGAACCAAACCCGCTTACCGCTGGATGCCGCCATTACAAATGACGGTGATATAGAGCGATACCTGAAAGGTACTTCGATAGAACGTATTTGGTATTACCAGCAGTCACAAGATCGTTGGTACGCTTATTATAAAAACCGCGCTGACCAGAGCACGTTGACCGAATTAAAACCCGATGCGGTTTATTGGGTTCTCTCTAGTCGAGAGCAGATTTTAACGGCCGCGAATGGTAGTGAGAGTGGCATCAGTAGCCAAAAAGCGTATTTGCATAATAATCACTTGGGCAGTGTGGCGTTTGAGACCGATGAAAGTGGGGCGGTTTCGCAGGCGAGTTTGTATCAGCCTTATGGGGCTAGCTTAAAAGATTCGAATAAAGCCAGTGAGAAAGTTTCTACTTATAGTTTCTCGGGTAAAGAGGAAGATGGCTCTGGACTGTATTATTTTGAGGCGCGTTATTACGACCCTGTGACGACGCGTTTTGTGTCTCCTGATCCGCTGTTTGCGGTGGATATGGAGAAGTGTATTGAAAGTATTATTGAGTGTAATCTTTATCAGTATACTGGGAATAATCCGGTTAATCGGGTTGATTTAGACGGATTAAGTTGTACAGCTTCAAATGGAATTGTAGCTTGTAATACGTCTATTAAAGGGTTACCAGAGATCTCTTTTAGGCAGCCAAATGGGTGGCCAGATAAAATGGATAGTTCAAGTTCACTTTATCATGATTATAACAAAACAGTACCACTTGGATCGGTAACAGAGCAGTTTGCTGATCAAGTTAGAGCTGAAATTGTGAAGAATCCAACTCCTGCGACAGATGGTAACCCTGCTTCTAAGGTGGGGACGAAGATAAATGCAACTCCAACGACTAGCAATCAAGCGATTATTCCTAATTTAGCTAAATCAATTGGGATGGATTTAAAAAGTCCTGTTATCACTTATTTATATCAAGATAACAACAATAATAGCTTTATTGTTAATGTTACTGAGCCTGATCATCCCCTACATCCTGGTTATGTTTTGAGGGCTGTTACATTTGATTCAGGTGGAAACGCGACGGTTCAAAATTTTGGTGAAGGGACAGGTCTTGGGCAGGCTTTTGGTACTGTAAGTGATGCATTGTTTAATAACGTATGGTACGGGCATACAGAAAATCAAATAAAGCAAGCTAAAGAAGCGAAATGAGGAACTCTTATGATATATGTTAGATATACAGCCGTGATGTTAGTGATGATTATATTGTGTTTGCCTAATTTAGTAAGTGGTCTATTTTTTGGTGGAATTTGGCTTAATTTCGCTGTAATTTTATTGCTGTTTATTTATTTATTTCTATTACGCTATCTATATCGAGTATGGTTTATTTTTGTTGTTCCATTTTCATTCTTATTAGCATTTCCAGTGTTTCCTAATTGGCTTTCAATTGATGAGGTTGGCAATGTTCGGCTACAAACTATAGCTATTCAGAGGAGTTTTATTGATAACACAATGTCTAGTTCATTGTATCTATCAATATTTTTCTTTCTATTTTTAGTTCTTAATTTATTTCTCATTAGAAGAACTAATAAGTAAGCGCCGATCAAGGGGTTACGATCAAGGATCAAGGGGTCAGAGTGCTTAGTAGACTACATGGAAGTAGACTACATGGACACCTAGACTACATGGACACCTAGACTACATGGACACCCATCATAGTGGCTGCCTAATGTAAGATGACTACATGGACACCCATCATAGTGGCTGCCTAATGTAATGCTCGAAGTGGAATCTTAAAATATTGATCTAAAGTTAAATTAAGCCTTTTAATCTAAAGGACTACATGGACACCCATCATTAAGGACTACATGGACAGACTACATGGAAACTACATGGACACCCATCATAGTGGCCGATCAAGGGGTCAGAGTGCTTGATTTCGATCAAGGGGTCGATCAAGGGGTCAGAGTGCTTGATTCTTCGATCAAGGGGTTGATCAAGGGGTCAGAGTGCTTGATTCTTTAAAAACACTAAAGACTTACGAACCCCTCCATGATTATCACGGCATGTGCCTATTTTTTCTTCTATCTTTCGCTTGAAGCGATCATCACCTAGAACCCATTATTTTTGCAGTGCTTCTCTTATTTGATCAAGGGGTCAGAGTACTTGATTAAAATTAATTTTGGGGAAAGTTCAGGCGATATTTTTAGAAAACCAACAGATTCATTGCACGGTCACTACGAACGTAGCAGTCAGGGAAAAATCTAAGATCAAGTACTCTGACCCCTTCCTTGATTACTTCTTTAAATTTATTAACTCCTGAAATCAAGAGTAATCTCAAAGGATGAGTATAGCGTGAATAAAATATTAAAGATTTTAGTATTTTTGGGTATGATTAATGGATTAACCGCGTGTTCTGCAGTTCTTTGGGTTGCTCAATTGCCAGCCAATATTGCTGAGTCTGGTTTACATCCTGCAGCAGATATCGATGAATATGATCTAGCAGAGCCACTCAATATTAATGATGCTCCAAACATTATTAGCAAGCATATTATTGTGCGTGAGGATGGATCCTTGTGGAGCATGGATATGGGCTACGACGACCAGAAGCGGAATATTTCAAGAGAGGAGTATTTAGGTCGCTCTTCAAAAGAGCTTTATGCCAAGGTGGAGTTGATTGATGATGTGAAGATGGTGGTATCAGGAAGTGATGCCATTATCGTGTTAAAAAATGACGGCACTGTTTGGAGTTGGGGAGCCAGTAATGGCTATTGGCATTCTAGCAGTCTTGGGTTTTTGGGTTATAAGAAATCTCATACAGAAACTCCTCTTCAGGTTCTAGGTCTACCTGTTATTAAAAGAATCTTTGCCTCTGATGGCACCATGCTTGCCATAGATAATGACGGAAATGTATGGCGTTGGGGCAGGCCCCATCCTATTAGAAATCAAGACAAGGAAACTCTGATTTATAATGCGGTAGCCTATGACGTTACACCAGAAAAATTCTTAACTCTTGATACCGATCTACCAATAAAAATAAACGCATTAATGTCTATCGTTAAAGTGGTTAGATATGGGAATACCTATTTAACAGAGAGTGGAGAGGTTTATATCTCAGTTTCACCACGATTTGAAAGTGCAATGGCGCCTTATTTGGGTGAAAAGGTTGGTGAGTTTATTTATAAAATAAAGCTACCTCATAAAGCCGTTGATATCGTTAATGAAACTGTATTATTAGAAAATGGCCATGTATGGGAAATGGTTCATTTAATAGCGGGAAAGGACCGTTTAAAATATCAATCAATTACTGAAGCAGTGAAGCCAACTAAAAAAATAGAAGGTTTATATGGAGTTATTAAAATTGGTGATCGTACTGCACTGACTGAAAATGGCGATGTGTATCGCTGGGGGCATATCTATAGTTTTGGCTCAGGAAGGAGTGAATCTGTTATGACTTTGAAGTCTGAAATACCTTTGCACGTATTCAATTTTAAACAAAAAATAGAATTATTTACTAGAAAATTGGTGATGTTAGAGAGGGGTGACATATACATATATGGTTCGTTACCAAGTTTTAATCCGATATTTAAGCATCATTTGTTCGTCGAAGGGTTAAAGGGGGGGTTTGGTAATTATATTTACAACCCCAATGATAGAGTTAGATCTATAAAATATAACCTTAAATTTCAAAAACTAAATGGAGTTAGTCGCTAATATAATTTGGTGCTAAATAATTAACAATGACAAATGAATTTAAAAATCCTCTAGTGCAAGCAGAGCACGGAATGCTTGCAGAGATAGCATACCTTGATGTTATCAAAAATGATGACAATACACATTCTATTGTATGGGGGAATCAAGGGGTCTGAATCAAGGCTAATCAAGGGGTCAGTAATCAAGGGGTCAGAGTACTTGATTCAAGGGGTCAGAGTACTTGATTCTTTAAAAACACTAAAGACTTACGATCCCCTCCATGATTATCACGGCATGTGCCTATTTTTTCTTCTATCTTTCGCTTGAAGCGATCATCACCTAGAACCCATTCTTTTTGCAGCGCTTCTCTTATTTC
>JBNMOT010000090.1:0-13995 GCA_051275515.1 Oleispira sp.
ACGAAGAGTGGTCTATCGGCGATTTCGTACTCAGTGGTGGTGAATTACCTGCCATGACGTTATTAGATGCGGTAAGTAGACAAGTAGCGGGCGTTTTGGGGCACGAATTATCGGCCGTTCAAGACTCCTTTGCGGATGGTTTACTTGACTGCCCACACTATACCCGCCCGGAAGAATTTGAAGGGCAAACGGTACCCAGCGTCTTGTTGAGTGGCAATCATAAGCTGATTCAACAGTGGCGCCTGAAACAGTCCTTAGGGCGTACTTGGCAGCGACGACCAGACCTATTAGACAAGCTAGACTTAAACAACGAACAAGTTTCGTTATTAGAAGATTTTAAGCGTGAGTCAGAAGATCCTCACGATTATTAGGGAGCGAGCAATGAGCAATAGAAACGTAATCATTCAGCAAATCGAAACAGAACAGCTTAAGAAAGATGTTCCAGATTTTGCACCAGGTGATACTTTAGTAGTTCAAGTTAAAGTTATCGAAGGCACTCGTGAGCGTCTACAGGCGTTCGAAGGTGTTGTAATTGGTAAGCGTAACCGCGGTGTTAACTCTGCGTTTACAGTACGTAAAATCTCCCATGGTGTGGGCGTTGAGCGTTCTTTCCAAACTCACAGCCGTTTAATCGATTCTATCGAAGTTAAGCGTCGCGGTGATGTACGTCAGGCTAAACTTTACTACCTACGCGAGCGTAGCGGTAAGTCTGCACGTATTAAAGAGAAGTTGGTTAAAAAGGCGTAACTCTTTATTAAAGAGTGATGTGTTTTTAAGCAAATCTAAAAGAACGGGCCTAGTGCCCGTTTTTTTATGCCTGAAATTCTGTACACTAGCAGGAACTTAATGAGGCTGCCTTACTCCTAGTAATACCCTCAAAGCAATAACAATATAATATCTGTTCGATAGAGCATGGAGATAGAATGAGAATATTAGCCGCCTTGTTGACCATTTTTGCGGTTGTCAGCACCAGTTTCGCAGAAGAGGCTGTTCAGCCTGTCGTTGATCTTGCAGAGCAAAACAAGCAACTGACCTTGAAAGTAGAAGCTCAAATATCTCAATCTTTTGGCCAGCCAGTAAAAGTTAAAGAAGTGATTAGCTTAGCCAATGATCAGATTGTTGAAGCGGTATTAGCGGATGGTTCTCTCGTTCATCTAACCCCCGATTTAACCCACATGGTTTATCGTGGTGAATTGTATGAGCTGTTACCTTTAAAACCGAACAACATTACTAAAAATCGTAATAACATGAAGCGTGAAGGGCTGATGTCGGCTTTAAATGATAAAGATTTAGTCATCTTTAAAGCGAAGGGCGAAGAAAAAAGAGTGATTAATGTCTTTACCGATATTGATTGTGGTTATTGCCGTAAGTTACACGATGAAGTCGGTCGATTAAATGATCTTGGCATCAGCGTGCGTTATTTGGCTTATCCACGTGCAGGTATTACCGATCGTCGTACCGGGCAATTAACAGACTCATTTAAGAAGATTAAATCGGTATGGTGTGACGATAACCGTGCAGAAGCAATGACGGCGGCTAAGAAAAATCGCAGCATTAAAGATAACTTAGATTGCGACGCTCCCATTGCTAAACACATTGCGCTGGGGTATGAAGTCGGGGTCAGTGGAACACCTGCCATTGTTTTAGGAGATGGTCGTTTTATTGGTGGTTATATGGAGGCTGATGAGTTGGCTAAGATAATAGGTCTTGATTAATCACTCATCGTCTTTGCTTAATTAAAAATGAAGTACCAGGGAGTCTATGGCTCCCTTTTTTTATCCCTTGTAAATGATAAATTTGAAGATTTTATTATTATCAATGCATGGGCATCGTATTTGGCATTTTCTTAATAAATATATCGTTAGTGCAATGCTTAATGGTGAGATATTTGTCCACAGGTAGTCATAATGTCTTGGATGTAAAATAATGTAAGTGCTTACTTATCCTGCATAGCCTGATAACCTTTCAATATTTCTTATCTGCCCTTTTCAATATTAATTAATTAATATTGAAATTGTCGTGAAAAATGCTTGACAGGATTGTAGGATATTTATGTTTACTCACAATTTAAAAAAGAGATTTTGGGTGTCGTCATAAATCGATTGAAATCTGGAAATAGTGCTATTGATTCCTTTAACTCATTGATATTTAAGGGTTATTTTTATTGGTTAAAAAACGTACAATCTAACAGCGAGCTATATAACATGGGCTTTAGCGTGTTTTTTAAAGTGACTACCCACAAAGTTATCCACAGATTCTGTGGGTAACAAAAACAAACCAGTAAACATGCGGCTTTGCTGGAAATGGAGCCTGAGTCATTACTGAGTATAAAAAAAATTTTCTCATGCGCTGAATTTATAATTAGACATACTGTCGTCATTTACCTGTTATTCACAAGCCAGTTACTTTTCGACTAATAACTGTATGAGTCTAAATTCTTTGTCATAAAACGGTCATCAAATACCTAGAGTGTTGAAAAACATGGTTTTTTATATGTTAGTGACAAATTATCAATCTGTTGTCAGGTCAGTATTTGTTAAGCTTAGATAGGCTCTTAAAAAACTTATGCACACTTTTATCCACAGACAAGGTGGGTAAGTTCGTGTATTACTGTTTGCATTCAGGCTAAGCTATTGAAGTATTAGAGAAATACGAGCGTCAATATGAATGATGACGCTTTGATTAGAGGCCTATTATGTCGGCAATAACTCGATTTAAAAATAAAGCGGTAAAGGTTTTCCTGCTCTTTGTAGGCTGGCTGAGTGTGGTTTTGGGAGTCATCGGTATCTTTTTACCTGTTATGCCTACTACGCCATTTTTATTGTTAGCGGCCGCGTGCTTTATGCGAACCTCACCTAAATTTTATAATTGGCTGGTGGGGCATCCAAGATTGGGAAAATATTTGGTGTACTACTTAGAAGGCAAGGGTATTCCCTTAAAAGCTAAGGTATACACCATTGCCACGATGGCGATCAGTATGGGTGTGACGTGTTATTTCGTACCCGTTACTGCGGTAAGGGTTCTTCTTCCTCTGGTGGGCGTTCTGGTAGCTCTCTACATTGTTCACCAACCAACGCTCGATCTGTCGCCTGCAGTAAAGGCGAAGGCAGACGGCTGAGCCAATCAAATCTTGTTAACAGCCCTTTCATCGGGCTGTCCAGTCCTGCGTATAAATCAACTCTTTCACCATTATAAGGATGTTCGAAGCTGAGCTGCCACGCATGCAGTAATAATCGACCGGCATCGAAATTATCGCGGAAGTAGCGGCTGTGGCGACCTTTGCCATAACGAGCATCACCAATAATGGGGTGACTTAGGTGTTTTAGATGGCGTCGAATTTGGTGTTTACGTCCAGTTTTCGGCATAACTTCGACGAGGGAATAGCGAGATTGTGGATATTTATCAATCTCCACTTCGATTTCTACCGTCGCCAACAATTTGAAATCGGTGATGGCTTCTTGAGCAGGCTTTATATGCTCGTGTTTGGCATATTTATCAACCGGTGGCACCATCGCATAGTCTAAGTGCAGTTCTTCTGGCATATACCCGCGAGTGACCGCTAGATAGCGTTTTTCGACATCTCGCTGACGCCATTGTTCAACCATTAGGCTGGCAGTCTCTGAATTTAAAGCAAACAATAAAACGCCAGACGTCGGTTTGTCTAAGCGATGAACCGGATATACGCGCTTGCCTAATTGATTACGTAATAACTGTAAGGCAAACAAGGTTTCACGGCGATCAATTTCGCTACGGTGCACTAATAGACCAGAAGGTTTGTTAATCGCGACTAGATTTTCATCTAGGTATAAAATTTCCAGTTTCATTTATCATCTAAATACATAAGAATGGTATAAAAATTATAACAAATTTTAGTAGTCAATTTGGGGAAGAACATGTTTTTTACAGCGATTAATCGAATTATTATTGGATTTTTAGTGTTACTAGCAAGCGCTTTTTTATTAATGCGTTATACCTATGTTGAAACGGAAGCGTTCCCTGACCGAACGTCCATGCCCATTTTGGCAAGTACTGATATGGAAGTGGTGGCTGATTTACCGTTTCCTCCTGGTAATATAGCGGTCGCTGATAATGGTGATGTGTTTTTTACGTTTCACCCTGAAGCAGGCCCGAGCATTAATGTAGCAAAGTTAGTCGATGGTAAAGCACAAGCGTTCCCGTCGATGGATTGGCAGCCGGGTGGCAGCCAGCCGCTTGCATTTAATGAGGTACTGTCGGTGCGCATCGATCAGTCACAACGCCTTTGGGTATTGGATAATGGTAAACACGGATTAGAGAATGTGCGATTATTAGCGTTCGATGTGACTTCGGGTGAAGTACTAAAAAACTATACGTTTGCACGCACGGAATTTTCACTAGGTTCTCATGCGAACGATTTCCAGATTAGTAATGACGGTCGTTTTATTATTATTAGTGACGCGAGTATGCTGGCCAAACGTCCGGCTTTAATTATTTATGATGTTGAGAATGAATCGGCCCGTCGTGTACTAGACCAGCATGAATCGGTATTGGCGGGGCGTTTTGAACCGGTGGTGCAGGGACGAAAAATGACCTTATTTGGTGCATTTACAGTCAACCCTGGGGTTGATGGTCTGGTATTAGATCAAAAAAATGAGTATTTATATTACGCGAGTATCAGTGCTGAACAGCTTTATCGTATTCCCTACACGGCTTTAATTGATAGCAAGTTAACGCCGATGCAATTATCCGATTACGTCGAAGCACTGGGTAAAAAGACGATGACCGATGGCATGGCAATGGATGCGGATGATAATGTGTATTTATCAGATTTAGAAAATTCCGCTATTGTTCGTCGTCGTCCTGACGGTGAATTAGAAACCTTGTTAAAGTCTGTCTCCATTCGTTGGCCTGATGGCTTTAGTAATGGCCCAAATGGTCGACTGTATTTTACCTGCTCTAGCTTGCATCAAGTGATTGGCATGAGCGCAGAAAGTATTGCTGATAATGGACCTTATCAAATTTATCGATTCTTACCACCGGTAACGAAGAACGCAGCAGAGACTGCTGATAAATAAATAGAACAATAAATAAATAAGTACATTGAAAACGATGATTACCACAGATTATGTTTAGATCAATTAAACTAATTGATAATGAATTTAATAACGTTACTGAAGGTCACGCACTATGAAATGCGTCTATGAAGCGTCTGATGTATTAGAAGCTCATGTGATTCAAGGTTTGTTAGAACAGCACCGAATCAGCTCTTTTATCGAAGGAGAGTATCAAATGGGGGCTATTGGTGGGTTGCCTGCTGGCGGCGTGGTACGCATCTTAGTCAATGATGATGATCTAACGGCAGGCACGTCTTTGATGCGTGATTATGATTCCACCAACGAGCCCTTAAAAGAACAAGCCTCCATCGCTCAAGGCGGGATGCCAAGGGATGGTAATGGCTTGTTACTGGCAATGGCATTAATGATTATTATGATTTTTGTTGAAGCATTCAGATATTTTTAATAACCGCTAATCGTCACCGGGCATAGCGATGAAGTCTGTCGGCCCATAATCAACGCCTAACTGGCTTAATAATGCGGTAATTTGTCCCCTATGATGAGTTTGGTGATTGAACAAATGCTGCATGACATCGGGTAACGGCTTAACGCGTAACGCTTCTTGGCTATTAAAATATTCCAATCGATCTTCACAATCGCTCTCACGTAAAAAATCACACCATTGAATCATTAATTCATCCAGCGTCTGGCGCGCTTTTGCTAGGTCTTCTAAATTGCTATACAAAACTTGGTCCAACGTCGTCGGTTGTGGCCAGTGATCCATTTGATCATCTAGAATAGGAAAAATTTTGGCGAGCCGATTTAGCCAAAAAAGATCGCCGACCAGAATATGGTTCCAACTGCCTATGAGGGAATGAAAGAATACCTTTAAATCTTTGCTTTGATCTTTAGCGGGCAAACTGAGACTCGCCTGCAGCAAGGATTGATTAATCCAAGCATTGTAACGGGAATAACGACGGTAGTGATCAGACCATTGCATGGCAGGCTCCTGCGAATGAACGTTATATCTTCTATTATGCTAAGCCTAATAAACCCTAAGCGCCATTGATAAATATTTACCGGCATAAACACATGAATAAGAAAGAATTAAAGCTTATTATGTGAACAAGAAAAAGGTCAATTAAGCTCATAAAGCCCATCACCGAATAGGGAAGTTTCATGCGTATTGTAACCATATTCAGTCTCTGTATTTTATCGCTGTTGATGATACCGATTGGGCACGCTAATTTTGCGGCTTGGGACACCGCGATCGCAAAAGATGCCGCCGCGACATGGCAGGTAAAAGAAAGCGAGCATTTCGCCATTACTTACCCTGAAAGCAATACTCGGATGGCCGATAAGGCGCTCAACATTGCAGAGCGAGTTTACTCGGAGTTAGTTCCTTTTTTTGGCGCCGCACCACCACAAAAAACTCAGATGGTTTTAGTCGATGATTTCGATTTTTCTAATGGCTGGGCGACATTTTTTCCTTATGCCCAAATTCGATTATTCAGTAGTCCACCGGATAAAGTGGATGGCTTAGAAGTGAATGATGATTGGCTACATACGCTTATTCGTCATGAATATGTTCATGTTTTACACTTGCAGATGTCCCGTGGTTTGCCAAAGGCGATCGGCAATATATTCGGTAATGTCGTATTAGCTTTTCCCCACGCAATGACCCCTTCTTTTATGTTAGAAGGCTTAGCGACGTATTTAGAAACCCATCATGAACTGGGCTATGGACGCTTACAAGGGGCTTATTATCGTATGCAAATGCGCACAGAAGTCGCTGCTGAACAATTGAAGACATTAGGGGATGTCGCTGCTCCTTTGCGAAAATGGCCGTTAGGTATGCACTATTTATACGGCAGTTATTTCTATCAATTTCTGGCTGAAACTTACGGTGAACAATCCATCCAACAATACGTGTATCAATACAGCGGGGAAGCTATTCCTGCAGTGATGCAACATCATTCCATCGCATCCATCACGGGTAAAGATTTTGACCAATTATGGCAAGACTATCATCAGTGGTTGAAGGAAACGTTTGCAGACGAAATTATAGCGTTAAAAAATTCGACTGCACAAGGTGAAGCACTCGCCATCGAACAAGGTCGACAGGGTCTTTTTAAAGATGCCAGTAATAGCCAAGGTGAGCAGTTTTATTTTATTAATAATAATGGTGAAGACCGCCCGGTATTAATGAGTCATAGCGATGAAAAAACTTCAGTATTAATAGACGCCAGCGATGTTTTAACCTTGGATGTTAATGAGAATAATGAGATCGTAGCAACGCGCATGATTACATGGGCCGATGGACGGGCCTGGGCGGATGTTGATCTGTTAGTCGATGGCGACACAGAGAAAGAATGGCACACGATAACGGTCAAATCGCGTCTTCGTAATGTTCGCTGGTTAAATAACGACTTGATGATTGCCAGTCGCAAGTCGAAGGGAGTCAGCGAGCTAGTCTTATTAAACAAACAGGGTGATACCCGGCGCTTATGGCGTGGTGCTGATGAAACGACAGTGCTGGGTGATTATGATATTTCAGTGGCCGGTGATTACATCGTGATTGCGGTTAAACGGGCCTTACAAGGTTGGAATTTAGAGCGTATCAATTTATCCGGTACTCATTTTGAAGGTACTCATTTTAAAGGTACTGGCTTCGATAAAGATGACGCGGTTGCCATTCTCTCCTGGGAAATGATTACCAATACTAAGGCGATTGAAAATAGTCCACAAATTTTATCGGATGGTAATATTTTATACAGCGCCGATTATGATGGGATTTATAATTTATTTCTTTTAAATAACACCGCAGAGCCTAAGTTAACTCAGTTAACGACTATGTTAACCGGCGCTTTTGAACCTAAATTAATAACCTATGAAGATCCTTCGAAACCTACTGAGATTATTTTTCAGGCGTATACCGTAGCAGGTTTTGAAATGAGAAAAATCGTATTAGATCAGGATTATCTGACGGCACTAAAAAGCTTTCCTCTTACTCAACAGCAGGGCAAATATGACTACCCAGCGCCCTATATAACAAACGTTGAAAAAACTCAGGCTGAAGATTATCAGCCTGGGTCAAGTTTAGCACCCGCGTGGTGGTTCCCTTATTTTAATGCAACAGCACAAGCAAGCCAAATTGGTTTTTCAACCGGAGGCAGTGATGTATTGGCGCGTCATAACTATGCATTACAAGTGGCGGTTGATAGCGATAATGAATTAGTAGAGGGCAGTCTATTTTATAATTATGACAATCGCTATCAAGCGGGATTTCAGCGCAGCCATGAATATGTCGATGTGTTTGACGACAGTAAACCTGAATACATAGTCGAGCAAGATCGTTGGCTTTTTGCGCGCAACCATATTGCAAATGCGTTTGAAGATCAATTATCACTGAATGCCGCCATTATTATTGAAAGAGAAGGAACCCTTTCTCGTGATGATTTGTTCGTGGTTTCCTGCTTTGATACCAATTTTAAACGTCATAAAACGTGTGAAAAAACGTTAGCGGGCATTGGCCTGCAGTTTGATAGTCGTGAAGGTTATTTAAACAGCCCAGGGTTTTCCACGGGCCGTTATGTTGATCTAGTCTATGAAAGCAATGATGTGTTAAGTGGACTTTCTGATAGTGATTATCGCGGTGGAATACTGCAAGGCCAGTGGCAAGAAATCTTTGATTTGCCGGGTAGACGTTCATTCTCCTTACAAGTACTCGCCGCCCGAACCAGCAAAGAGAATGAAGCCGTGACGATTGGCGGTGAAAATCGCTTAACAGAGCTCAGCTTATTTGGTCGTGACGATTTTGCTTTAAGAGGTTATACGGCTTCGGTACAGGGCGGTAATAACATGAATATTAACCGCCTTAATATTAATCAATGGTTAGGCCGAATTGATAAAGGCTGGGGTATCTGGCCCATTGCGGTGGGAGATTATTCTGCCGACGTGTACCTTGATTATGGCAGTGCTTGGCAAGGTGGTGAAACGGCACAATATTTAACGGGGGTAGGGGTCGACTTTAATATTGAGGTCTTGGCTTTTTATAATCTTAGGGTCCCTGTGCGTTTGAGTCTTGCTCGCGGATTGGATGATGATGTGGGAGAGACTAGAGCCAGTATGGGGATCAGTGTGCCTTATTAGTGGTCGTTATTAGTGAGTCTCTCTTTATTTTAGTATTACCCGTTTAATCCTTTCGTTGCTGCTCCAACATTACTTTCAATGAGCGAATCTCTGCAGCCAATTCATCCATCGTAATTTTACCGTCTGCCTCATCTTGCGCGGCGCGTTCTTTGGCGTGCTCATCTTCCAATACATTTACTACAATCCCAATCACCATATTTAAAAAAGCAAAAGCGGTTAAAAAGATAAAGGTTAAATAATAGATCCAGCTGAGTGGGTGTACGTCCATGGTTTCGTACATGACATCGGTCCAATCTTCAAATGTCATTATGCGAAATAACGTAAGCAGTGAAATTGAAATGTCACCCCAAAGCTCAGGGTTTATTGTTGCAAAAAAGGTCGCGCCTACGGCCGCGTAGATGTAGAAAATAATAAACATCAATAAAAGCACATAGCCTAATTGAGGCATCGCGCGCAATAATGAATTGAGTAACATACGCAGTTCTGGAATGATGGAAACCATTCGCAAAACCCTGAATATTCGAACCAAACGTCCGATTAAGGCCATCTCGCTATCATCAATTGGAATCAAACTGACGATGACAATTAAGGTGTCAAACACATTCCAGCCACTATGAAAGAAACGCTTTTTATGTTCTTCTGCAATAAAACGAATGGTAATTTCAATTAAGAAAATGATGGTGATTGCAAAATCCAACCACTTTACCAGTTGCATAACCCCGTCAGGAATCTGATAGGTTTTAGCACCAATCAACAGCGCCGATAAAATAATGATACTGACAACAAAGAGCTCAAATATTTTATTATTACGTAAGCGTAACGAAG
Organism: Oleispira sp.; assembly: GCA_051275515.1. GTDB lineage: Bacteria > Pseudomonadota > Gammaproteobacteria > Pseudomonadales > Oceanobacteraceae > Oleispira. The sequence goes on from JBNMOT010000090.1 coordinate 10,011, forward strand.
CGTTTTGGATGTGTTCAATATTCATAAGAGATCACTGAAATTTACGGTGAGGTAACGCACTAATGGGGTTAGAGAGCTACTGTTTTTTAAGGTACGCACTGATTAAAACAATGCGTGTGCCGTTAACTTTACCTTCAACATGAAGGGGGTTGTCCGTCAGTGAGATATTCTTCACCATCGTACCGCGCTTGGCGGTGAAGTTAGCACCTTTCACCACTAAGTCTTTAATTAACGTCACGCTATCGCCTGCAACGAGAGGGGCACCGTTACTATCACGGGTTGTTTCCGCGCTGAAGTCGACCATGCCGGCTTCTGCCCACTTTTGTACGTCTTCTTCGAAATACATCATGTCGACTAAGTCTTGAGCCCAATCTTCGCCTTTAGCTTTCAGAGTCTTAAGCTGACGCCATGCCATTACTTGTACAGGAAGCACTTGGCTCCACATGCTGTCGTTCAAGCAGCGCCAGTGGTTACCATCAAGGGTATCTGGATCGTTAATTTGATCAGTACAGGTTGGGCAAAGCATAACGCTTTGTTCAACGCTTGCATCACTAGGAGCAACTTCAAATTTGGCGATCGGTGCATCAGCAGCACATAATTCACATTTGGAGCCACAGCGTGCCAATAGGGTATTTTCAGTTGTCATTATTAAAGCCTCGAATATCAGCGGGCATTATGCCACTGATAGAGGGAATGGGAAATACGGGTAATGATTTACCCGCAGGCTTAAGAATTATGAAGCACACACCTTCATAGGTATTTTATTGGTTATTCTTCGCGTTATTGTCAGCTGCAGGGGTTTCGTCTAGAACAGCCTCAAATTGCTTAAGTCGTTTTTTGACTGATAATAATTCAACAATAATCGTCCAAGAATTAACCAAGTATTGGAAAGAATTACTCACCTGACCAAACGCGGTAAGAATCTGTTGCAGAATACCAAAGGTAATCGCACCAACGGCAATGGTGGGTACTAACAGTATAAATACAAAAATGTTATCCGCTTGTAAATATAAACTTCTGGCGACGTTAAAATACATGTAATGAAAGTACAGGCGGAAATAGTTTTTTCGTACATTGGCAAATAGTTCGCTAAGTGCAATCGGTTGAGCGCGATTATCATTGTCTTCACCATAAACCAACTCTTTACGGAACGCCGCTTCCACTTTCTGATTATTAAATTGCAGTCCAGGCAATTTAATACCGACTAACGCTAAGATGCCTGTGCCAAAGATTGACCAAAACAGTGCGGCATAAAAGAGTGGATGAGCAATCTGGCCCACAATCGGCAGTTCAGAAATATACTCAGACAATACCCACAATACGGGTAAAAAAGCGAACAAGGTCATGACTGCTTCTATAAGCGATACCCCTAAGTCTTCCATTATTGTCGCAAAGCGCATGGTATCTTCTTGAATACGTTGTGATGCGCCCTCAACATTGCGTAATTGTTTCCAATTTTGCGTGTAATACTCGTTCATGGCGGTGCGCCAGCGAAAGATGAAGTGACTGACTAAGAACTTAGTCGCGACATAGATAAAAATAGCCAAGAAAGCAATCTCAGCGAATAACATGAGCAGGTCAAATAACTGACCTGTTGCAGAATTTAATTTTTCTTCACTCACAACTTTAGCCACAGTACTGTCATCGATAGGTTTTAATAATGATTGTACTAGATCAAAAAATGGGCGCCGCCAGTTATTGATTGCAACGGAAACTTGTACCGAATAATACGTCGAAAACAAAATAGCGGAAGAGCCGACGATAGACCACCACTGCCATTTATGAGGGGAAATCTTAAACCATAAAAAGGCAAAGATGGCCGTGCAGATAAAATAGAAACCGTAAAATAATAAGAAGGTATTCGTCACGAAGTGTCCTAACCCTATTACTGGTTGAGTATCTGAGATATCCAGTCCTACCAAACTGGCCATCTGTTCGTTAAAACCATACCAAATAGCAGAAGCGGCCGCAGCAAAGATCAATACGGATAAAAAAAATAGCCGAGGATTGGGAAAGAAAGACTTAAACATACGAGTGAATAACCTTATTTTTTACAGGTCAGCAGTGGCTGAGTGTAGATCGAATTTTTGTATTTAGAGTAAGAACATCTTAATGAAGTGTATTCCTACTCGCGTTTAGCCAACGAGAGTAAATTGAACTTCTTGCTCAGTATTTTATCCAGTATTGTCGTCGGTAACCAGCGTTTCAATAAGGGCAAAGCAAAACTGCCATTGCCAATGCGAATAACCGCTTTTGGATTGTTTAATAGTTGTTCAACTAAATTCTCAGCAAATTCTGCTGCTGGGGTTGGGTTATCTTGTGAGGCAGTCGCTCTGGCTTGAATGGCTTCTTTTAACGGTGAATAAAGGGACTTTGGCGTAATGCGCTGCAGCACATTGTTCAGAGAGTTATCACCAAATTTGGATTCAATGGCACCAGGCTGTACGGTAATAACATCGATACCAAAAGGCGCGAGTTCCATTCTTTGAGCATCTGATAGTGAGTGCAGTGCCGCTTTAGTCGCGCAGTAGGCACCTGAAAAAGGGGTGGTTGTTATACCGGATACCGAACCTATATTCACGACTTGGGCATTACTTTTTAGAGCGCCTTTTGTTCTATCTTTTTTAGCCATCAGCAGTGGTAAACAGATTTTAGTCAATTCCAACGGTGCGAAAACGTTGGTTTCAAATTGCGCCCGAAGATCTTCAATCGGCATATCAGCCAACGGTCCCATTGCAGCATAACCGGCATTATTAATCAGCACATCAAGGTAGTTATGATCTTGCTTAATGGATGCGATTGCATTGTGAATGCTGCTTTGGCTGTTCACATCTAAAGCGAGTTTAGTCAGGTTTGAATGTTCAGCTAAGTCATTCAGATTGTTAATGTTACGAGCACTGGCATAAACGTAAAAACCTTGGGCTAAGTATTGTTCACACAACGCTCGGCCAATACCCGATGAGCAGCCAGTGATTAAAACAGTTCTCATGATGATGCCTTGCCTTTAGCGGGCGTTCTGTCGAACCATGGCTGAGCCTGTTCGAGTTGGTGTGCTAACTGAAATAATGTTTTTTCATCACCCAACGGCGCCATAAATTGAGAGCCCAAAGGTAATCCTGATGGTGTCCAATAAAGAGGAACAGACATAGCGGGCTGTCCGGTAAGGTTTGCCAGTTGTGTGAACGGTAATTTTTCTAAATTTTCTAAGGCTATTTTTTTCGCCATACCTGATTTTAATAATAAGTTTTGCAGGCCAAAGGTATTTACAATTTTAGTGCCTATTTTATCCAACAACCCTAAATCAAACTCACCAATAAGAACAGGTTCACTGCCTAACGTTGGCGTTAATAATAAATCATATTCTTGATGCAGAGCGTGCATGCTTTGGCTGAAATCATTCCAGCGACGTTTAGCGGTGACAAACTGTTGTGCAGAAATTTTCTTACCGATATAGCCCATCAGTTTGGTTGTATCTTCTACCGCTAAGTTACTGAAGTTGCTATTTAACAGCTTCGCTGCAAATTCAAGGTCGGCTGCGACGTGACCATAATACATCGTCAAATAACTATCGGTTAGGTCTTCCGCGTTAATATAAGGATGAACGGCCTCCACGGTATGCCCCAGTGACTCGAGCAGCTTTACGGTATGTTGAACGGACTGAATGGCCTCTTCTGTCACAGGACGGTCAAAAAAAGATTGCGCAGTATAAGCGATCTTTAATGGACGAACCGGTGTCTCTAAACAGGCGAGATAGCCTGTTTCTTTGCGCACAGGATACGGTGTGCTGCCATCTGGGCCAGAAACGACATCCAGCATGGCCGCGCTATCACGCACTGAACGAGTTAATACATGCTCGGCTGCAGCGCCATCCCAGAGTTCACTTAGATAAGGCCCGGTGGGCGTGCGTCCGCGAGAAGGTTTTAAACCAAAAAGACCACAGCACGCGGCTGGGATGCGAATTGATCCGCCGCCATCGCCACCGGAG
>JBNMOT010000091.1:0-13838 GCA_051275515.1 Oleispira sp.
CTAAGCCCCATTTTCTAGCTAACAACCCGTCTAGTGCATCGGCGGTCATGGCTAAAAAAAGCAGGGCCATCGCAAAATACACATGCCCTTCAATCGCATTCATCATTGCAACAAATGTGGTTAATACGCTAGACAGCGTAATCAAATCAACTCTATTTAGTTTAATAATAAAAGCAGGCCTTGTGATAAAAGAAGGCATTTTTATTAAGGCATTTTTTTCTTTATCCGACATGGGTATTTCCAATTCTTTACAGCGCTAACAACTGGCTATTATTAATTTTATTTTTCGCTAAAGATTCACGCAACAAAGGACGATCAATCTTGCTGTTGTGACGACCATCAACTGGCATATTCGCTAGTTGATAATACTGAATCTCTTTTAAGCCTAGAGGTAAAAAGTATTCTGCTGCTATATCAGAAATACGCTTTATTAATTCATTTTGGACAGTTAATTCATTTTGAACAATTGATGCTGAGTTTTTGAGCTGAACAAATAAACACACCTTACCTTCGTGATTAATAAACGCTGCACGTTGAATATCGATGTCTTGATCTAACGTTTGCTCTATTGGATAGGGTTGAAGAGATTGTTCCTCGAAACGGATAACGTCTTTAATCCGTCCACTTAACCATAAGCGACCTTGCTGATCTTGATAGCCACAATCCCCGGTACGATGCCAGACCGACATGGTCGATTCAACATGAGCTCGTGGGATTTTATTTTCGCGATTCGCATCAGGATTATCAATGTACTGTTTTAATACATGATGACCACTCACCAATATTTCGCCGATATCGCCGATAGCGCAAACACCCCTTAACAGATCGCTTTCACTAATCGGCTGTCCTTGGCGCTCTAAGTCATCAACATTCGATATTAATAAATCTATTTGAGCCGCAACCTGCCCAACAAGATAACCGGCTTGCTCTTCTGCAAGATACTCATCAATAGAAACATCCGAAATCGGTTCTGCTTCTGTAGAGCCGTAGACAATTTTGGCATCTGCAAACGGAAATGCCGCGCGTATAGATCTTGCTAATGCTTTAGAAACCGTGGCTCCCCCGACTACAAGGCTCTTCACTTCATGGACGGTTTTTAGTCCGTCTGGTTGCTGACTTAAGTACTGAACTAAGCCTTCGATATAAGCAGGAGCACCGCTTAACCGAGAAATTTTATGCTGACGAATTTGAGCGATAACAACTTCAGCATGCACTTGTGAAGGCTGCGCTAAATCGACTTTTGGCATTATCGTTGTCATGCCACAGCTTAAATTATGCAGCACCATCACGGGGAAGCATGGGCAGTCTATGTCATCCACCTTGTCGGGCCAGTGCTCACGAATGGCTAAATGCTGTTGTATAAGGCTAAAGTGGGTTCTATCGGCACCTTTAGGTCGCCCTGTACTGCCAGAGGTAAAGGAAATAAGGCCATGATCACTATCACTGCAAGCAATACTGGTTAATGCAGCGCTTGCCTTCAGTGCAGACATTAATGGACCAACTTGCTGCAATAGATTTTTATAACCAATGCCCTGGCCATCAATCGCAAATCTCTGCAAAGGCCAAAGTGCGGGGGCTAGCCAAAACAACTTTATAAGTGCTTGCAGGCTAATAACGGCTTTCGCATGTGAATCACGAATCGCCATTTGAATTTTTTTACGACCCATTCCGGTGTCGATAAATACGGCAATAATGCCTAACGATAATAAAGAAAGAGCAATGGCATACAGCTCTTTGCTGGGTTTTAGAATAACCACAACCCGATCACCGGACTGCCAACCTTTTTGCTGCCATAGCATTTGATATGCCAGTACTAAGCGCGATAAATCACCATAACTAATCGATTCTTCAGACAGACATTGCTGACCTTCCATAAGCGGTAACTGCAATGCAATTTTTTGTGGATAACGCTGAGCATTATCTATAAAACGGCTGATAAAATTGCCGTTATCGATCACTCGCTTACCTCACCAGATGCTTTGATGGATTTAGTGAAAAGTGCATAACCGCGGGTAATAAAATCTTTATTGCCTGCTTTCTCTAGACTTTTATAGAAGCTCATCGAGGCATTGTCATCACGGACCATGGCCGCTGCAACCTGCTCATAATAACCCTTGGCCCATAGACTAAGTTGCATACTCATCAAGGGGAATAGTTTGGCAGAGCGGTATTTAGGAGCCACTCCACACGTTTTGGCTAACAATAAACGTGGCGGTTTTAATAACGAATAATGGTCTGAATAATTGATCTCAGAGGCGGTTAGTCGAACGCCACTATCCATAATGGCTTGCTGATTCACTAAGCGGCCGTAATCTGGATAAGTAATAAAAAAACCTGCAATTTCACCGTCAACATCTCGTACCATTACCGAGCTATGAGGACACAATTTTTTGGCAAAACGATCGCCGCATAACGACTGAAAACTTTCCCAGCTAACCGGGGTATAAGCAAAGTTTTCGCTGAATATTGAATCGACTAAAGGATAAAGTTGCTCTAGATTTTCTAACCAAAGCTCCCCGGTTAGTTTTTCGAATACAAACAATCCTTCTGTCTGTTTTTTTAAATTTTGAAAAGGCACTTCGACTTGAGCCACTAAATTATCCACACATTGATTGATCGCAGAGGTATAACCGTGCTTTTTTTCAAAACCCAACTGCTGTAATAAGAGTGGGTAATAATTAGGGTTATAAGGTTCATCAATAAAAGGGGCTTTGTCGAAGTGATCGGTGCGTAATCGATTATTCTGATAAGTGGAAAAATTAATGGGGCCATAAATTCTTCGGGCACCGATACTCCTTCCCCAACATTCTAATTCTAAGAAGAGCCTTTTATTAACGGCAATATTGTTTTGGCTCTCCCAAAAACCAAAATAAACGATGGCTTCACCTTCTATTTGAATATCAGGATTATAAAAACCTACTAGCCGAGTTTCAGTTTCATAACAAAAGACTTTTACCTGACCGCGACTGAAATAGGGATTATCGGCAGAGAATTGCTGCTTAATTTTTTCTTCACTTTCAGGAATCCAAAACGGATCTCCCTGATAGATATTTTTAGCAATTTGAAAAAAATCAGCCGAAATTTCAACATCAACGATGGAATCAGTCATGTTCAATATCCAAGCGCTCAATTTTTCCTGTGGTTCCATTCATGCGCACTGATTCTTGATTTTGCAAGATTTTAGTCAATTCTGGCACACCGACAATGGCAGGGATCCCTAGTTCACGCGCAACAACGGCTGAATGAGACAGCGTTGAACCGCGCTCAACAATAATGCCACCGGCAGTCGGGAATAAAGGTGCCCAACCAGGATCCGTGCGCACGGTACACAGTATTTGGCCATCTAGACTTAGCTCATCTTCTGGTGAAAAGATAAGTCGAATCTTTTCTTCAACAATACCTGGGTAACAACCTGTGCCGGTTAAGTGTGAAGCATTCAGATCAATCTCTTCATTTTGGTGAGGATATTCAAATTCGTTATTGCAATAAACCGCACCCTTTGTCCAAAAGTGATGAGGCAAATCTTCCGCTTCATAAGACGCAAATTCTTCTTTACGAGAATCGACTAACGGCTGTAATTGAGTTTGTACTGCACGACCGTCTTTATAAGCGTATAGGTCTTCTAAGGTAAGATAAAAAACGTCTCGGGCTTCTTTTAACTTGCCATAGAAAGCTAGCTGCTGTCCTATTTCAACATAGATATCGCGGTACAAGCCGAACATACGTGTGCGAGCTAAACGCATATTTTCACGATTACGAATCGCATCTCTAAGCGCTGATAGATCTTTAGTGAATTTTTTAAGCGCCCGTTTACCCAAGTTTTTCTTAATAACGGGGATAACGGCTTCTTCCGCTTCACCACGAAACTTGGCTTCATTTTTAGCAAGCGTGTCTAAAGTTAAGTCAGACTTCGCTAAGAAGTTTTTCAAAATGGCAAACATAAAGGATGAATCTTGGCGCAGAGTAATCGACTCTAACTTTAATTCTCCCATCGTTCTATCACCGTACAATTCAATATACTGCTGACATTGGTGATAGAATTCTTTATCTTGAGTCTGTATTAAAGCTAATAAAACAGAGTTTTCAGACGTTAAGACTAGATGTTGAGTGTGTGAATTTTTACGTAAGTAATCGCACATACGTAATAACATTTTAGTAGGCTCGGTGCTTTCAATCCCTTCTTCGCCCGACAATAAATTATTCTGTACGACTTCTGGGTTTTCTACTGCTATTTTTTCTAACCAACGATGAACTCGTCCATTCATCATCATCACGTAAAAATCATTAACAATGGGCGTCGTCCAGTTGTCTAATAATGATTTATCGAGACGACGACTTTCAGATATTAATTGGCCAATTGTTAAGGTGTGCAGACTCGCACGATCGATGGATTCATATTCTTTGCGAAAACGTTCACGAAAGTCGTAGACGAGTGCGTCCATCTTTCTAAAGCGACTGAACATGGCATAGAGCGCACGTAAAATCTGTGGAATTTTTTTGATTTTATCCTTAGTCGTTAATTCTTGATCTTGGATCATATCAACAGGATCCGTTAGCCCCATCATACGTTCCATATCTGACTTATTCGTTTTAAACGAAGGCAAAAATAGAAGGCCGCGGTACCAGTTATTGATGTTGTAATAAACACGACCATGAATAAGACCCAGCATGTTTTCCAGCATGCCTTGATGCTCTTGCACAACCTTCTCGCTTACACCCAATAAACGCAGTGTTTGTTCATACACGGTTTTATAAGCTTTATTGGCAAAACTGAATGTCAGGGGTGTGGTAACACCACAGTAGGACTCTTGAATGTTTGAGTTATCCCAAACAACAATATCATCTTGATCTGAGTTCAGCGGTGGTAAACGGGTTATAGGGCGGGCTTGTAAAATATAAAACTGATTATCTTTTAAACACCATTCGATATCTTGTGGCACTTGATACGTTTTCGCAATTTCCAAGCCTAAATCACGCAGTTTAAATACTTGGCTATTATCTAAACAGGCGATGTCTTGCTTACTGGGTTCAACAGCAATTTCTTTAGCACCATGGGATGACGATGGATCAAAAACAAACAGGGTATCTTTATTATTAATTAATGTTTCAATGTCATTATCGAACAAACCAACCGTGGTTTCGTCGGTATTACACGCACCGGAAACAATCCCTTCGCCACAACCCCAAGTCGAAGAGATCATCGCTTGGCTGCGGTTGCCCGTGGCAGGATTAGCGGTAAACATAACACCCGCAACATCGGCATCAACCATTTCTTGAATAATAATGGCGGCGCGAATGTCTGTTATGTTTATACCTTTATGAATTCGATAAGCCAAGGCTCTATGATTAAAGGCACTCTGCATTACCTTAATAATCGAGGCGAAGACGGCATCTTCACCTTGTTGATATAAGTACGAATCCATTTGGCCCGCAAACGAAGCGCCTTCAGCATCTTCGCCCACAACAGAAGAGCGTACCGCTAAAAACGTATTAGTTAAAATATCAGAGGATAACTCTTCACGGACTAACTGCTGAATTTCAGGCAGTAACGGTTGCTCACCAATGGCTTTTTGAATGTTCGTGGCGACTTGGGCGATCACATCATTTCCAACCGCTTTATCCTTTGAACTGAGCTTAGCGAGTTCTTGCTGCACCCACTCTTCAATGTTTAATGCTTTTAACTGCTGGCTAAAACATTCCGTTGTCAGTACCCACCAACGAGGGACGGGTAATCCTTGTCGAGAAAGCCATGCGAGATTCTTTGCCTTTCCCCCTAACAGATCGTCATCAACCTTTACCGCTTGCTCAGATGTTAACAATAATTCTATCGTCATTTATTTTTCCTCCAGAGCAAGCATACGGGCATTTTCATTATCCAACAGGTTACGGAACGTCGCTTGGGTTCGATCCATAAAACCATAGTGTCTAAAAGTATGTGCCATGGCGTACATAGGGAAGCGATTAATAACCAAGTCCCAAAGACTTAAGGTAAAGCCTCGACGCCATTGCGTGGCATCTATTGGCTTATTAATAAGCACTTCAAACTCGATGCGGTGCAGTTCAATATAGGCTTCGACATCTGCAGGGTTAAAATCAGGCTGAAGTGTAAATACCAATAATTCCGCCAAATCATGCTGTGGAATATTAATCGTCGCTAATTCCCAATCATAAGCGCACAGCGATAAGACTGCTTTCTCTTGCCCTTCTAATAGAGCATGTCGACGAAAAGCAATGTTTCTAGGATTAAAGTCGTTGTGAATCAGCGTTTTTGGCATGGCATCAATCTCGCTATACCAATCTTTCATGCTGTATAAAAGATCACGAAAACGATTAAGGTCATTTTCACTCAGCCATTCAGGAAACTCTTCCGAAGAGTGTGCTACTAGCATTTCCCAAAGACGTGTTTTTTCAACCATGTTAGCGGCCGTTGGCGCATCGATTATCCAATCTTTTTCTGCTAGCTCATCTTCTCTTTCAAACCAGATTGAATGCACTTCGGCAATGCCACGAATAGCAACGTGGATATGTTCTTCTGTCCAGCCTGAAGTATCATCAGCACTGTCCATTAACTCCATGTTTTCCATCAATTCTTGCACGATGACGTATGCTTCTCGACTTTCGTCCTGCCACGCGAAATACGTTGTGGGTGTATTTTTAACAAAGCGCTCATCTGTTTGAGACATTACCTTGAGCTCTCGTATATGACAGCCTTTAAAACCGATCCCATTCTTAAATTCGTTATAAGCATGGGCTAACCGTGCATCGCACATAGACGCCATGCTATTCAGCATTAAGATAACTTCATCATCTAAAGGTTTGACCTTCACCATGACTTTTTTACTTTCAGATACGCCTGCCAGTTTCAGCTCGAAAGGATAGTGCCCCACTAACTTATTAATTTTATGAGCAGTCAGTTCCGTTATAATACTGCTGCCTTTACTTTCTAACTGAATCTGATTTATGCCTTCGACTAAAACTTCTTCAACTTCAAATCCATGATGCTGGTTATAAGATTGCATGGCTCGGGTAAAGAAGTCGCTATTAAGATCCCCTAATTTTAAGAACTCAACCGGACGATTACGTCCTAGTTTCTCGTGAGCACGCGCAAACTGATCACTGGCAATGGCGGACAGTGTCGATAAATCCAATGCTAAGCAAAACCCTGCAATGACTTCCGCTAATTTATGCGAACAACCAGGACCTGCACAGCCAATCAATTCCAAACATTCTTTCTGCTGCGCTAAACTCGTACCACCACCCACACTTCCAACGACTAAACTAGGAAGACGCAAAGTAGCATACACTTCGTTATCGTCTGTTAATTCTAAGTACAGTTGGCCAATGGAAGATTCATGCACACAGGCAATATCTTGTCCCGTGGCCGTGAAAATAGCACCTATCACGTTGGCAATATTGATGTTCATTCCAATCATGCCCGACGCAATACTGCCACCGATAAACTGGTTGTAGGCGGTAAATAATTGCTTAGGCGTGACCTTTAATACTTTTTGGCACACCTCGTCGGATAGCAAACATTCTGCTAATACTCGAACTCCGCGACCTTTCAAAAATGAATTATAAGTGACTTTTTTATCGTTCGATAAGTTTGCTTCAATCATAAAGTTTTCGAATTCGATGTCTGCAAACTGCTGCATTTGCGCGATAATCCACTGGCATGCTTGCCAAGTACAGGTTGTGGTCATGTTCTGACCCGCTGCATCACCCGTTTCGTAGGCAAATTGAACATGAACGGTGCGACCCATTAATTCAATATTGACCTCGACTAAGTTGGCATAATTAGAATATTTACGGGTTTGTTCCGCAATTTCTGCATAGTGATCTTTTACCCATTCAGCAAAAAATAATGCAGCGTTTAGATCTATTAATACAAAAACAGGCACGCGTAACATACGCTGGCCAATAACACGTACGTTAACACCACCTGAACGAGACAGTGCGGTTGCACCTCGTGTAGCCGACGCAAGTAAGGCCCCTTCGGTCGTTGCCATTGGCGCATAAAATAAACCATCAGCATGTCCGCCTTTTATATGAAGTGGCCCAGCAATACCAACGGGGATTTCTACAGAACCAATAAATGCTTCAATGTTGCTGACTAACGCTTTTGCTTCAAAGGTATTTTCTGCTACACGTTCTAATTTAGCATCGGTATTATCACGAACATATTGAAGTCGTTCTAAACGTGCATCTTCTGTGTATAAGCCACGAGCCGGTATTTTTGGCAACGTAAATTCATCATATTTTACTTTCGTATTCGCTTTACCATTCTGGCGTAAGACATAACTTAGTTGCCATAATAAACGACTAGTGTCTTCATCTTTTTGGCTCCGTAATACCAGTCGTACTTTACGCCCTTGAATCGACTCACGCTTTATCATAGTGAGCTGGGTAAATTCGAACGTTTGACCGAATATGCTCACTTTAATCAAATCTATCTTTTCATTTTTTTCTAAGGGGGAGCAATCCTCACAGAAGATGGATAGATGGTTCTTTGAAACATCCGCGGCTTCGGCTTGCCAAACTTGATCGTTATGAAATACCTCAACGGTCGCTTCATGCTCATTCATAAATAAATGACGTGCAGGAGTAATTAACTGTCTTGTAGTATTTGTCATTAAATAATACTCCAAGCAATACCCTTGTTTATTAATGCTGCAATAATAATAATCAAATAGCCAACTAACATATTGATTGCGACGGCCGCTTCATTCTTTTCTCGCCCTTTTGAGCTGGGCGCACTGACAAAAATTAGTACGGGGTTAATTGCGAAAGCGTAAGTAGCAATCAAAGCAATGCCATAAGCCCAAATGTATTCAATACCTAAGGAAAATAATAATAAAGTTTGGCTAATTAACATACCGGTAATAAGCCCAATAACAACGTAAGCCGATTTTTTTGTACCGAATATTTTAGAATAAGAATCAACGGTTTCACGTTCTTCTTCTGGTCCACGCGTCTTACGAGCAATCTCGAAACATAACCCACTGACAAAGGCCAATAGCATCATGAGATAAAGAGACGGCGTTAATACATCGCTGATATCAGCACCAGGGATTGCTATATTGGCTAACCAAAAAACAGTTAATGGCATGATCATCATGTGAGTAAATGCATAAAGTGTTAGTCGTTTTTCTAACCACTCGCCGCAAAAAAATTCGACGCCCATCAAACATAGATAGCCAAACATAATTAGCCAGCTTATTGTTGCACTACCTAATGTTAATCCATCTAGGTAAAGGGAAAATGCTAGCTGTGCGGTAATTGCAACCGCGGCTAAAACCTTCAGGTGCTTTAGCGTAATTAATCCACTTTGCAATACTCGCTGTGGGTGATTAAGAACGTCAAGTTCATAGTCTTTATGTTCATCAAATATTCTAATGACTAAAAACAATCCCCAAGTAATTACACAATTGAATACATCAAGAAGGGATATTTTAATGTCTTGATCTAACGCTGCGCGCGCAATTGCAGCACTGGTTAGGTATAAAATAAAAAAGAGTAATGCATTCGCAAAAGGAAAGCGTTCGTCCATCCATGCAACAATGCGCATTGTTACGGAATCATTTAGGGTCACTGACCGAGATGTCATTTTAAGTCCTTTTATAAACAGTTAGTCAGTGCAAACTACTTTGGCTAGCACTCATAATAATTAAAATCCACATGCTCCATACCCATGCGTAAAGGCAGTGGCATCCCACACTTAAGTAAGTATTGTGTAATTATCTATCTGGAATCAGGCATTCTAAACGTTTGTAAATCATTCGCTTGTAACTTCTGATGGTGTTCTTTGACCTCTAAAGGTAAAGCATCAACTTAGCCAACATTGTCTTATTAATACTTATGAAAACTACCTGAATTTACTCAAATCAAAGGCAAAAAAAAGCCGGTCTTCATGTTTCCATGAGACCGGCTTTTTTATTCGCGATCATTCAGTTCACGCTATTAACTTAAGAAACTGATCATCACACCTGCTGCTACCGCAGAACCAATAACACCCGCAACGTTTGGACCCATTGCATGCATTAATAAGAAGTTCTGGCCGTTGGCTTCAAGGCCAACCTTGTTCGATACGCGTGCTGCCATGGGTACCGCAGAAACACCTGCAGAACCGATCAAAGGATTCACCTTGTCTTTAACAACTAAGTTCATACCTTTAGCCATTAAGACACCTGCGGCAGTACCCACACAGAATGCAGTCAAACCTAGAATCAAAATACTGAGCGTATCAAAGTTTAGGAAAGAATCTGCACTCATCTTGGAACCAACACCTAAGCCCAAGAAGATAGTGACAACGTTGATCAAGGCATTTTGCACAGTATCGCTTAAACGATCTACCACACCCGATTCTTTCATCAAGTTACCAAAACAGAACATGCCTAATAGTGGTGCCGCTGAAGGTAGACATAAAGCCACCAATACCAGCACTACGATTGGGAACATGATCTTTTCAGCTTGGCTCACTTCACGCGCCTGAACCATAACGATCTTACGTTCTTCTGCATTGGTAAACAGCTTCATAATGGGCGGTTGGATCATAGGAACCAAAGCCATGTATGAATAAGCGGCTACTGCAATAGCACCTAATAATTCGGGCGCTAGCTTAGAAGCAATAAAGATCGACGTTGGGCCATCAGCACCACCGATAATACCAATCGCTGCGGCTTGCTGGAGAGTGAAGTCCATGTAGCCTGCATCTGTTGCTAATACCGCGCCCGCTACCGTACCAAAGATACCGAACTGAGCGGCTGCACCTAGCAATAAGGTTTTAGGGTTTGCTAATAACGGACCAAAATCCGTCATTGCGCCTACACCCATAAAGATAATCAAAGGGAATAAACCCGTTTCGATACCTGCATGGTAAATGTAGTACAGCAAACCTGCAGGACTATCGAGATGGCCATCAGCAGCATAGACAGCAGGTGCATAAAAATCAGCACCTGGAATATTTACAAAGATAGTACCGATTGCGATTGGCAATAAAAGCAAAGGCTCAAATTGAAACTTCGGGTGTATTGCTAAAAATAGCAATAAACAACCGATGGATATCATCGCAAATTGGCCAACGGTCATCTGGTAAAAACCAGTATCCTGCCAAAGATTAATTAAACTTTCCATTCGTCAGTTCCTTAAGCGATGGTATACAGAGTGTCGCCAACTTTAACAGTAGCGCCTTCACTAGTAGTTACACTACCAATGGTGCCTGCTTTAGGTGCACGAATCTCAGTTTCCATTTTCATTGCTTCAAGAATGATAACAACATCACCTTCAGCAACTACTTGGCCAGGCTGAACAAGAACTTTCCAGATATTACCGGCAAGTGGCGCTTTCTGAGGCTCACCACCACCAACAGGACCCGCAGCAACTGCTACAGGAGCTGCGCCACCCATGTGTAATGGCGCGCCATTAACAGGCGCTAATTCTGAAACCTCACCATCGTCGTCAACCTTAACAACGTATTCGTTGCCATCAACTGTAACGGTGAACGTATCTTCTTCGTCTTTAGGTGCAGGTTCGAATGCGTCAGGGTTACCACGATTTTCCAAGAACTTAGGAGCAACCTGTGGGAACAAAGCAAACGTTAATGCGTCATCAATCTTGTCTGCTGCAAGCTTAAAGCCTTTTTCAGCGGCAAGTTTGTCAACGTCAGCGATGATTTGATCCATTTCATTTTCGATCAAATCGGCTGGGCGACACGTGATAACTTCAGCACCGTCTAATACGCGAGCTTGTAGTTCAGCGTTCATAGCTGAAGGAGCTGCACCGTATTCGCCTTTTAAAATACCTTTAGTTTCTTTCGAGATTGACTTGTAACGCTCGCCCGTCAATACGTTAAGTACTGCTTGAGTACCTACGATTTGAGAGGTTGGTGTTACGAGAGGAATATAACCTAGATCCTGACGTACACGGGGGATTTCAGCTAAAACTTCATCAAACTTGTCAGATGCGCCTTGCTCTTTCAACTGGTTTTCCATGTTAGTCAACATGCCACCAGGCACCTGAGCCACTAGGATACGAGAATCTGTACCGCGAAGTGCGCCTTCAAACTTAGCGTACTTCTTACGAATAACGCGAAAGTAAGCAGCAATTTCTTCTAGCAACAACAAGTCGATATTAGTATCACGACCCGTGCCTTTCAATGCCGCGACAACAGATTCTGTTGCAGTATGACCATAGGTCATAGACATAGAAGAGATAGCAGTATCTACGCGGTCAACACCGGCTTCAACCGCCTTCAAGATGGTCATATCAGACAAACCAGAAGTCGCGTGAGCGTGTAGTTGAATTTCAAGATCTGTTTGTGCTTTCAACTTAGTCACAAGTTCAAAGGCATCATACGGCGTCAGAACACCGGCCATATCCTTAATGGCGATAGAGTCTGCACCCATATCTTCTATTTTCTTGGCCAAGTCTACCCAAGAGTCCAGTGTGTGCACTGGGCTAGTCGTATAAGACAATGTGCCTTGCGCATGCTTACCTTGCTTTTTAACCGCTTTTAAAGTGGTTTCAAGGTTGCGCGGATCATTCATCGCATCAAATACGCGGAACACGTCAACGCCGTTAATGGCGGCACGTTCAACGAATTTTTCAACCACATCATCTGCGTAATGACGGTAACCTAATAGGTTCTGTCCACGAAGCAACATTTGCTGAGGTGTATTTGGCATCGCTTTTTTGAATGCACGAATACGATCCCATGGGTCTTCACCTAAAAAACGAATGCAAGAATCAAAGGTTGCACCGCCCCAAGATTCAAGTGACCAATAGCCAACCTGATCAAGTTTTTCAGCGATAGGGAGCATGTCGTCAAGACGCATGCGAGTAGCCAGTATAGACTGGTGTGCGTCGCGTAATACGACGTCTGTGATACCAAGAGGTTTCTTAGAATCGGTCATGGGTGATGGCCTTTTCTTCCGTTTACGTTGTTGACGTATAGGTGGATCCGAATTCGAGCGCTACTTTTGGCGCGCACGATGCTCTTTTACTGCGGCGGCTAAAACTTTTAGCAGCTGCGGGTCTACACCTTGGCTCGGCGCTGTCATTACAGGATCTGCAACAACGACCGGTTCAGGGGCAAACTTATTTACTATTTTGGACATCAAGCTGGTAGCAAAAATCAGTACAACCAAAAAAGAAAATACTGTTCCCATACCAAACGCCATCAGTTCCAAACCACTCGAAACTAGCTCAGACATGCCGGCTGATCCTCATTAAATATTCTATGTGTCTATTTCTTGAGCACACATTGCTCTCCTAAATAGTCTAAAAGGCCTGTTAATGTACTCAAAAACGTCCATTTTGACAAGGTTAATGACACCTTTCGATGCATAAAGTGTACTTTTCAGTGACTAAAACCTCCATATTAAACAAGGGTTTATAGAAAATAGACGGGGAAGCTGTAAATATTTACACAACACGCCCGACAATTTATATTTAATTACCCTTACAAATTGTTAATTTTAACTGAAATTACTCTATGGTAGGCCGTGTAATAAGTTGATTGGCATTCCTTGCAGACAGCATTACTAATACTCTCGCTTAAAACGCTCTCATATAGCGTTATAAAATTGGTGATACTAGCTTCATTTGAAAACCTGCACAAAATAAAAAGAGATCGTATTAATCTAATAAGTTGCAAGCTAATGAACAATTTTGGGATAATTTAATCTAGGAAGGAAAATGGTGCGCTTGGTAGGAGTCGAACCTACGACCACCTGGTTCGTAGCCAGGTACTCTATCCAGCTGAGCTACAAGCGCACTTCAAAACTTTTTCTATTACGACAGATTTATCTATTACAGGGAATAAATAAATGGTGCGCTTG
>JBNMOT010000092.1:0-13790 GCA_051275515.1 Oleispira sp.
GCGTAGTGAAGAAGACAAATGGCAAAATCCACATAACAACCTGCATTATGGTAAAGAGTTACCGTGTCAGGAATGTCATGGAGAGCATCAACCTAAGAAGCCAATGTGCAGTAATTGCCATACCTTCAAATTTGATAAGTTTAAAGAGTAATAATTAACTCACTTATCAAGAATGAGTTCTTTATTTCAATATGCTAGTCATTAACAAAGGCCACGATATTACCATCGTGGCCTTTTTCTTTGTATTGGCGGATTAACTCTCAAGATATGAAGTTAAAGGTTTTTTTGTAATGCTCATGGCATTAATAGGATTAAATTTAGCTTCACAAATAGCATGACGAACATATTCAGCATGCTTAAAGCAGACAAAAATGCCAACGAATTCGTTGGCATTTTCATTTCAAGCTGTCTCAATTAACTCCTGGGTGTGACTTCGCCAAGTTCAGCCACATTGGCTTTTATTAAGTTGATCAATTGATTGGTCGCATCAGTTTGAGTATCTGGATTGAGATATAAAGACTCATTGAATGTTGGCAGAGGCGGAATGTTGTGCTCAATAGGATCGATGATCTGCATTTTATCGCTGATCCTAAATTCGGCGATGGGCGAAATTACTAAGTCATTTTCTACTGCCATGCACATGGCCGCAGGTGACGGCGTTGATAACAGTACACTCATCGGGCGCATTGAAATTTGATGATTGGCAAAAACTTGGGCGCGAATCGGACAATTCTCAGGATACAGTGCCATAGGTACCGTTTCACGTAGATGTGCATTACCACCTTTGGCTGCTACCCAATGAAAGCGACGCTCAAATAGCAGTTCACCATGGCCAGCGGCTGGCACTTGCCAATGAGTAGCGACAATAACATCAAATTCACCATTGTGAAGTCGTTTATAAAGGTTGCCACTGACATCAGTATCGATAACTAACTCGATGCAGGTAAACTCACGAATAAACTCCAGTAGGCAGCTATCAAGATAACGATTGATGTAATCTGTAGGCACACCAAGGCGTATCACTTCACGGTTTTGACAATCTTTCAGCTCATCAATTGCTTGAGAACTGAGTTGCATCATCTTGTAAGCGTAGTTGAGCAGGGTCTTGCCTGACTCCGTTAGTGTAACGCCTTTGTTATCTCTCAATAACAATGGTTGGCCGACACTTTCTTCTAGCTTTTTGATTTGTAAGCTTATAGTTGACTGTGTGCGGCAAAGTTTCTCAGCCGCTTTGGAAAGGTTTCCAGATTCAACTACTGCAATAAAGCTTTCTAATAGTTCAATTTTTAGCATGGGCTATTGAGTTTATTCATGATGGTATCAGTATTACTCAATACCACCGTAATGCCTAGGCTGCTACTTTATGAATGTGAAGTTTATTTGAATTGATTGTTAGATTTGTGAAGAGACCTGCATGAGTAATTGGCAACAGCGAGAAAGCTATCTAACCGACGTCGCGGAGCGATGTCTGCGTGGCCATAAAAGTTTTGATTTACGCCGCTCCCATTTGGTTGAAGCAAGCCAAATATCTAAAGGCACTATCTACAATCACTTCCCAAGTGAAGCAGATTTAGTGGTCGCGGTGGCGGTGGCGCATTATAGAAAGCGTTTAGAAAGAGCGATTATCGACCAGAGCCAATATAAAGACAGTTTAACGTGCTTTTTAATGCACCATTGCTGGGCAATTCGTGACGACCTTTTGCATGACCGTTTTATTATCTCAAGAGTGATGCCAAATCCTGAACTGCTTGAGCAAGCCACTGATGACAATCGTAGTGCGTTTGAACAAGTTTATGGCGACTATATTCAATGGAATCGTCAGCGAATAAAAGCCGTCGGTATTGTCGAAGGCTTTAATCGAACCGAGCTGGTGGCCAATTATCTTCGTGGCGCTCAGATCAACTGTGATGATGCGGGTAAGCACTATAATGATGCTAATTTGTACCACCAGTTTAGCTTCGCGTTGTCACAATTAATGGGACATTCGGATAAACGTATTCCCAAGCTTAGCGACTATATCAACTGGCTTGCCGAGTTAGAAGCGACCGCAAGCGCGGCATAGTGAACGAAATATTAAACAATAAATTTGTCGCTGTCTTTTTGTAATTGTTTGGTTAATTTACCCAGCTGCAGTGACTGAATAGCCACTTTGTCAGAAATAGAGGCTACATGTTGGCTGACCTCCTCTATTTGCACCAAATTTTTAGTGAGTTCAGTGGTCGCTAATGCTTGCTCCTGTCCCCCTAAAGCGATGGAGGCTAGCTGTATTGTTGAGTCCTGTACTTGTTTCACAATATGGTGAAAAGCATCTTCAGTATGTTCGGCTATATCATTTCCTTGTGACATTTCAAGTAGTGACCCCTCCACTAAATCAATACTTTTTGATGCTGCCACAGCCGTTCGATTGGCCAGGATTCTTACCTCATCGGCCACCACTGAAAATCCTTTTCCATGCTCGCCAGCTCTAGCGGCTTCTATCGCTGCATTGAGTGCTATCAAATTAGTTTGCGCGGCAATATTGGTGATTTCATGCATGATATTAGCAATTTTATTACCGGAAAGGTTGATGTCTTTGAGTGAGTTAATGAGTGATTGCATGCGCTGGTGGCCGTCATTTGCGCGCGTCAGCGTTTGATTGCTTTTGCTACTCATCGCATTGGATGAATCTGCAGTTGCTTGGGTTTGACTGTCAATTTCCAGTAGCGCTGAACTCATTGAGGAAACAAAGGACAGCTGCTGGTTAGCACCAGTGGCAAGTTGTGAGCTATCAAAGTTGAGTGAGTTAGAGGTCAGCTGAATAGCCTCAGTACAGGTTTTAACTGAATGCACTATCTCAGAAAGATTCAGCCGCATTTTATTGAGCGCAAGCCCCAGTGTATCTTTTTCACTGGCCAAGGTGACTTGGCGAGACAGATCGCCATGAGCAATCTGCTCTGCGGTATTGATTTGTTGGCGTTGAATATCAATTAAACGTGATACTGCCTTGGCGATATGACCGAGTTCATCTTTGCGGATGAGCGTAGCTTGCCATGCAGTTGGGTTTAGGTTGCTGAGCTTAATATCACCCTCAGACAGATCATCAATTGCCACCGATATAGTGCTTAAATTTCGAGTGACTATGTTGACTAGTTTCACGATTAAAAAGGCCACGATAATAATCGCGACCAAGGCCACAACGGCACTAAACGTCACGAGTTGACGTTGGCTCTCTTTAATCACCTTGGTTTTGACTGCACTCACAATTAACCAGCCACTAAGCGGCTCAGTAACTGCCCAGCCCATATACGATTGGTGTAGCTCATCAAAGTTCACAAGTTGATTGTTAGCGTTGCATATCTGATTAAAGTTAGGCATGTTTTCTGGTTGGCTTTGCAGAGCGTGATGCGCTACCAAGAGGCATTTTTGCGATAGAATAAAGGAATTGCTATGTTCGTTTACCTCACCGATGTTGACATAGTCTTGATAAAAGTTATCTAACGGCAAACTCATAAATATCACATTGTTGTCGGCAACCTTGACTGCAAAAGTCACTAAGAGTTTACCGTCAACTCTACTTTTTACTGGATCTGATATCACTGCAGATTGCTTCTCTAGAGCCTGAATAACATAGCTCATACTGGCGTAATCTTTGCCAATGCGCTGGGGGTTGCTGGCGGCAATAGCGGTACTTTCACCATTCAAAAGTGCAATATTACGCGCGCCAACTTGTTGAGCAATAGCATTAAGGTGTTCAGATGTTGCTTGCAGATATAGAGGGTCATCAATGGCCATCAAAATAAATGGACTGTTCGCAAGAGCATTAATGGTATTTAAATTGCCGTTTACCCAGCCGGCAATATTGTTCTTTAACAGCGCGGCACTACCTTGAATAGTACTTCTTGATGCGCGTTCCATCGCATTCAAACTGATTGTGATCGTGACATAAGCAATGACAATAAAGCCTAACGTCACCAACGGGATCAATAAGGCATTAAACCGATGCCGTAGTTTCATAAATACCCCTAAATATTTAAACTGAGCTGCAACGGTATAGCGTTATACAACCACCTGTTTGAAAAGGTTTTGTATGATAAATAAACCGATAAAACAGGCGATTGCCGACATGATCGGTGTGATCACCCAGCCCATAAGAATTTTAGACAGGACCCTCCATTGCACAGGTAAACGCTTGAGGAGTGCAATGCCAATCACTGCCCCGATAACGGCTTGAGAGCTTGATACGGGGACAAGCGGGATTGGCGGTAAGCCTATCGACACAAAAGCATTGGATAAGCTTTGTGAAGAGAAAATAAACAGGACAATG
The DNA here is from genome assembly GCA_051275515.1 of Oleispira sp. Taxonomy (GTDB): domain Bacteria; phylum Pseudomonadota; class Gammaproteobacteria; order Pseudomonadales; family Oceanobacteraceae; genus Oleispira. Next base: position 4,304 of record JBNMOT010000092.1, read on the forward strand.
GAATGCGCCATCACAACGACCCATGCGGTCACGGGAGTCATTGCAATGAGGTTGTCGCCTACTGTTAGCATCACTTTTTTTGAGTAGGTAAATACACCAATACTGATGGCGACGGCGCCAATGAAAAAGAGCTGCATTGCTGCTGAGAATTCAACGCCTAAAATAGTCATCGTATCAATGGGAGTGCTTAACACAAACACCCCCATGACATTAGCAATATTGTTGGCCCCTAAACTGTATGAGCCAAACGCACCAGCAACAATAAGGCCTATACGGGTCCATTTATCGAGTTGAAACAGTCCTGGCCGTAGCCGAGAAATCGCTGCAGTAACACCTTTAAAAAGCAGTACCGCCGTTATTGCCGCGAGTATAGGACATAGCACCCAGGTGGCCATAATTTTAGTGAGTATCTCAGAGTCCGTAGGCATGCCACTAAACAGATTCCAGCCAATGATGGCGCCAACGATGGCCTGTCCGGTCGAGACGGGTAACCCCGATTTGGTCATAAAATAAACGGTGGTTGCGGCCGACAGAGCAACGGTGAAAGCCCCACCTATTGCGGATACTTTACCCAAAGCGCCTAAGGTGTGAGAGGCGCCAGCGCCACTGATCACCGCCCCCAATATGACCATCACTGAACAGATTAATGCCGCAGTTGAGAACTTGACCATTTTGGAACCGACGGCTGTGCCAAACACATTCGCCGCATCATTTGCCCCTAATGACCAACCGAGAAACAGACCACTAGAAAGAAAAATCCAGATTGCGATATCCATGCTTCCTCCTTACTGCACGCGTTTAAGCGTGAAGATGGCAATGCGATCACTGATATCTTCAGCCAAATTGGCCACTTGATCGATGCGGTCGCAAAAATAACGCAGCTGAATCTTATTGACTAAAGGGAGGTCGGTATCAAATAGCAGCACTTTGGTGCGGGTACAGAGACGGTCGGCTTCGCTTTCGAAAGCAATGACTTTGATATGATATTCCTGCACGCGCTGTAGGTCAGTGAAGAAGCTCTTAGCGCACAGTAAAGTGTGGTCGATAGTCTCGCCCACCGTGGTGAGTAATGTCAGTAGCTCTTCACCAATGGATTGAGGGATGAGAGGCTGTTCTATTTTTAAGTGTAAGCCAATGGTTTCTTGTTTATTGATCAAGCGGTCGGTGAGATCAATCAATGATGCGACATCGGAGCGTAGATCCGGGATCAGAGTTTTACGGTAAAGTGTTTGTTCAATTTCTCTTTTTAAAATATCGGCTTGATGTTCAATACTTTGTAGTTCTGTTAATGCTTCGCCAAACTCTGGGCTTTTTGGGCCATAAGTTAAGTAGCTTTTCCACATTTGAATGGACTTATGATGGGACAATGTCACTTGCTCAAAAAAAAGGTAGACCTTGGTTTCAGTCGATTCGCTCTGAGAAAGAAGCGTAGTGAGCCGAGAAAAGCCAAACATTGGCATCTCCTTAAGGTTAGATACAGATTAGGGGAGGGTTGCAAACAAGGCCGCACGGGAGCGGTGTGCCGCCAAGTTTGCAATAAAGATGGTGCGGTATTACTTAAATGCTTTACTCATCTTAAATGTAGCGGTGGTTTTTGAACCTTGATTATCGCCTTCGCCTAAATTGACGGCATTAACCTGTTCAAATAGGTAGTCATAGGCTTCTTTAAGTCGCTCTTTCTTTTTTAAGCTGCCCTTAAATGAAAACTCTGTGAAGCTTACCCTTGGTTGACGGTAGTAGGGTGTCCATAGTTGAAAGTCGATTTCAATATCATCAAAACGCTTATCATCTAAGGTTCCTTCCCAGCCATGAGTTCGCATTACCACGGTTTGGGCTAGATCTTTTTTATTGGCTTCATAAATATCACCAACAATATCCCATACTGTACTGTTGCCTTTTAAAATTTTGAAGACCTGTTCATAGTCCACTTTTTTGACATCAATATCGCCAGGAGAGAAGGGGATATCGTAGCTTACGCTATAAGCCGCTTTGCCATTGGTGTAGTCAATTTCGGCTTTTCTGTAGCTGCTGACATCTCCAAATGCTTCTGGATTAGCAGCACGTAGCTTGACCGTTATCTTGCTCTTTCTTGGTTTAGTGACATGCTCCCGAACACGAATGTTGATGGCTTTTTCTTTAAAAGCACGATTCGGTGTGTCGATGTAGGTCACTAGCTTAATTGACGTATCTTCATCGAATTTAATAAAGCTAAACGCTTTCTTAAATTCAGGCGTTATCTTATCTGCAGCATAGGGCAGGGTTTTGCCTACTCCAGTGTTGACATGATACTCAAGCGAAGTGAATTGCTCTGGCGATAAAGCATAAGCACTAGAGCTTAAGCATAAATTCACTAGGCCAACGAGTAATAGATTGTTTCTCATAATCTCATCTCCGTTAGAATCTGAACTGGACTCGGGCTTGGAAAATATTACCGTCTTGTTCATAAAGCATGACATCTGGATCCATTTGGCTTTCAAATCCTTCATCGTAATCTACTTGGGTATGAACGTAGTTTAATTGCGCTTTTAGATTATTTTCTAAATACCAGTTTAGACCGAGAACATAGTCAGTTTTTTGGCCGCCAAATACATCAACACCTGAGTCATTAAAGTCAGCGTAATCGACACGAGCTGCTATTTCCCAAGCACCATAACCGCCAGCAGAAATGGCATTGTCGGGTTTAATACTCTTAAAGGTGCCTTTCTTAGTACCGTAGTTCCAGCTTTCACCCGTTAAGGTATAAACCGCTTGCGCATAGCTGCCCATAAATGTGGCTGAACCTTCGTCATCAACATCGGTTTTTGCCATCATGTATTCAGCTTGCAATAAGAAATTACGGTGTTGGTAAGCAGCTTCAATACCGTAGTGCTGTGTCGATTCGGTATCAAACTTTCCTGTATCGATCAAGCGTCCCGTTGCTTTGGTATTTGGACGAGCACGGTAACGTGTTTCTTCCATGTTGCTGTTGTTTTGTGTGTATAAAGCACTGGCACCAATGTGGAGTAGGTGGTCGCTATTCTTAATTGGAGACATGGTAAAGCGTGTATTAAAGACGTCTTGTTTCTCATTTAAGTCATCATCATTAATTAACGCGGTAATACCATAGCCGGCGGTAAAGTTATAACCGTCGCCGTAGTACAACCAAGATGCACCGACTGCACGTTCAGGTGAGAAGGTATCGGTTGAGGCACGCTCTAAAAAGGCAAGGTGAGCAGAGCTTCCGGTAGCTTCTAAACCAAAACCGAATTTTTGAAAACCGACCTTGATTTGTGAATTATCAAATCCTCGGTAATTTACGTTGGCATCTTTAACTTCAACTTCAGAAACACCATCAAAATCAAGCTCTAATGAGTACTTCCATACGTTTGAGAAATAACCCTCTACACCAAAGCGCACACGGCGGAAGCTAACTTCATTGATGCCATCTTCGTACTCAAGCTTACTACCCGTGTAAAACGGGTCCGCATTAACATAATCCAATTGGATCCGGCCAGTAAACTGCATTGTTGATTGACCATCTTTGGAGATCAATTCAGGTGATGGGTCACCTGAGCTAAATTTAACGCGGTCTACATTTTTAGCAGCGTCCTTAGCCTCAATCAATTCAATTTCAAGCGCATTAAGTCGTTCTTCAAGCTCCATCACTTTATCTGTTTCAGCGGCCATTGCTGCTGATGAAAAACAAAGAAGTGATGCGGAGATCGCAAGTGCAACACGAGATGGGGAAAATACGTTTTTGTTCACCATAATACTTATCCTTAATGTCATTCTTATTAGTGTTAACGCGGTGTGAATCTTTGGTGTTTGTTGATGGCTTAATAGTAGAGAATTTATTACAATAAAAACATGATCTATATCTACTAATTTCAACATAATCGTACAATTATTAAATAAATTTAATAATTGATAGTCGGTAGGTTTTACCAAGGGTTTTTGTTAGGGTTTTACTGATCTTTTAAAATGAGAATAGCGGTAATGAACGGCGAACGAATGAGACGTTAGCTGTCGAGTATTAGATTTTTTTAATAGACGTTAGTTTAATCTATATTGCTGATATTTATATTGTAAACTCCGTGGACGCCTTTTCTGCTGGTCACCACTCGATATTGAGAATAGTCAGTGATACCGTCTGTGGTTATGCTGACTAGTAGTTGTATGTTGTGGACTTTATGCACGGTGGTTGTGCGTATTTTATGTTCAGATATATAGTTGTGATTACTCAAGATTTTCGGTAGTGATCTGAGCGTTTTACTTAGGTTTATTGTCAGTTCATCTATAAACTTCTCGCTGTCGGTTTGTTGTTTGTAATCGCTAAAGTTGTAACTTCGTTGATATACCCAATGTACTTGAGAGTCAGTAGAGTCTTGCGGTGAGAGTCGTTTTAAAATGGACTGTATTTTCTTCGGCAATTGATTGCGCTTTTGCCGATAAAAAGATTCTTTAGTGTTAGCGATTTCCTGCGAGTAATTACCTTGATAAAACCGTGACTGATGTTGGAAGTAACGCGAAGAAAACTTCTCCATGAGGTAGTTCCTGCCTAACTCCTTAATACGATCCTTAAATATGTATGACAGGACCAAAGAGAAGAAGAAAGGTGTTGAAAAGTTGCCGAATGCTCTTTGTGTAGCAAAAGCAACTCCAGTCGCAAACGCCATCGCAAAAGCGGCAGCTAATCCAAAAATGAACTGTTCAGCTAACTCGCCATTTTTGAGTTTCTTGCGCTTAACTTTATACGGGCTATTGATGACTTTGCGCGCGATATGAAGCTTGCTGAGTAAGCGCTCTCGTCCTTCTTCTGTTGCATCATGTAGTTTTAGATTATTGTTTTCTGCAAAGCATTTTATTTTATTGATTAGCGGGTCAATATTGTTATCTGCTTGAGATTGTTGATTGCGTGAAAATTGCAACAAGGACTGATAGAAGTAGTAGATTATTTGGTGCAGTGCTAACCGATAAAGGCGACTGTCAGTGAGTGTCGACTCATTGTCATGAATGGCACAAAACGTTTCGATACATTCATCGACTAATACTAATGTGTCCATATCAGCTTGGATCACTAGAATGCGAATGTCGGTGACCAGGTGTGATAGCGCCTTGCGATACAAACTAATATTGTCAGCTGCTTGAGCGTAAGCGGTCTGTTTTAAAACTAATAATTCTTGCTGTAGTGAAATGATACTGGGTGTCGTTGTCGATTTTAGTAACTGCTTTTGTAATAAATTTTGATAGAAACTGCTTGGGTTGGTTATGTCGCTATTCTCTGCCAATTGAGAGGGAAGAAAAAAGTGTACCTTTAGCTGAGCATTGCTTATATGAGGCGGAAAATCCGCCTTCACATTGAGATGGTACTGATCAGCTTGAAATAGCGACACTGTCATCTTATTTACCAAGTGGTATAAGGTTGCTTCATTAGCATTGAGTTGTAATAACGCGCGTCGCCAGTGACCTCTTCACCTAACCAACTTGGCTTAGTGACGGTTTCTGCTTCATCAGTCAACTCTACTTCTGCGACAATTAACCCTTGGTTACTTTGATAGAACTCGTCGACTTCAAAAGTGTGATTGGCAAAGTCAACTAAATAACGTGTTTTATCAATCACACCAGGCTCGCAGATTTTTAACAGTTCTTCTGCTTCTGGCACAGGAATTTCTTGTTCCCATTCATAGCGTGAAGCACCTGATTCATTACCGATACCTTTAATGGTTAAGAACCCTTTATCACCTTTGACACGAACACGTACAGTGCGCTCGGGTACAGAGCTTAAGTAACCTTGAATAATGCGAACAGAACGCGAAGCTAGCGCTTTGAATTCTTCACTCTTCACTCGATATTTTCTTTCAATTTCTTGAGCCATTGTTTTCTTCTCCGAATTTAGTTAGCTAGGGGCAAGTTTTTCATACCGATAATGCGTTTGATTGCTTGTAAGTAGTTAATGTTTTCGACTCCAACAAGTTTGACGTCTTTGATCGTCTGTTGAATATCTTCTAATTCAGTCGACTCGCTGTTGATGCTGACAATTCTTGCACCATTAACTAAAACGTTGGCGACTTCACAAATAGTATTGTTCACCATATAGCCAAAGCGTTCTTTGTGAATTTTTACGGCTTGTAGATCGGGGTGACTATCAATAAGCGCAATAAAGGCATCAAAACTGTATTCAACTTCAGTTAACTCTGGCATTTCGACCATAAAGGCGGGAAAAATTTCATCAACCAGTTGCTGTTTGCTGATTGGGAATTCAGCTTTTAGCTTTGGATCCCACTGTTCTAAGCCATCGGTCGTTGTTACGTAGGATTTTACATCCATTTTACCGTCACGAATTTTAGTATTATTCAAATCATTAGTGCGGGACATAATGTAGATTTCGTCACTTTCACGATGCCAAACTTTTTCAGGGATAGGCATCGAGAGACGAGCCATACGCTCTGCCGATTCTGTGAAGTCTTGACCAAAAGTGCGGAACTCAAAACGTGGCTTAGAAATTTCACCGATTTTTAACTCTGACATTACTGATTCCTTTGGAAGTAGATTGTTATTTGATTAGGATCGTTATTACAGTACCCACAATGAGTCATTAAAAAGCAGATCTAGATCAATGTTTTAACTTATTAGTTTAGACCTAATCTTACATTCATGTTCTGAATTGTGTTTGGTATAGTTTTAATTTTCTTATTATTCAGGGAGTTAGTGTTTAAAGTATTTCCATTATTATTATTAATCTATTTTTATATTAAAACTAAATGAATGATTTGTTGATCTTGATCTGCTTTTCTTTTGACATTAATCGTTAAGGTTTACCTAAAGGTTACCAAGCATAGGGAATAATAATAATGTCTAAAGAAACCGTGTCTCAGACCGACCCTCTCGATATGAGTCAATATCGAATGGAAACGTTGCCTGTTCGTTCAAAAAGCAATTTTGAGCAATGGCTAGCGAGAGGAGGGATATGGGTAGCGTTGATCGTTTTTGCGGCGATTATGATGTCTGAGCCAGCAGCTTTCTTAGTTAACTTTGACCCACAAACATTAAGCAAAACCGCATTTGAAAGCTTTCAGGAAAATGGGTTAAGCACCTTTAGTGCGCGAGGTGCAGCCATGCTTGCTATCTTTTGCGCTGCTGTTATTTTATGGATAACTGAACCAATCCCCAATTATTTAACGTCTTTAATGGTCATTATCACCATGGTGTTGACGGGGGTTTTACCCGAAAAAGTTGCTTATGCTCAACTTGGCCACCCCATTATGTGGCTCAATATTCTGTCGTTTATTCTTGCCTCTATGTTAGTGACCTCTGGAGCCGCTAAGCGCTTTGCATTGTGGTTTGTTTGTTGTTTTGGGACGAGTGCTACCCCTATTTTCTATAGTTTCATGGTGATTAACTTAGTGTTATCAGCGTTTATTTCTGCCACCACTGCTAAAGCTGCGATATTGATGCCTATCTTTATGGTGATTGCTGCAGTCTATGGTGCACGCGGTGGTGATAACAAAAATAACTTTGGTCGCAATCTAGTGTTGCAAAACTTATTGCAAATTAATTTGTGTGCCGGCGCATTTGTGACGGGCTCAGGGGCTAACCTGTTGGCAGCAAGTTTGATAGCGGGTGCTATTGGCGGCAGCTTCTTCTTTGCTGATTGGATGATGGTGGCGCTGCCGATAGTGCTATGTATGGTGGTTATCGGCTGGCTGGTGGCAACGAAAATATTTTTTCCATTGGCGCCAGAAGAACGTCTGCCTCAAATTGAAGGGGGGATGGAGCGTCTACAACAAGAGTTAGACAAAATGGGAAAAATCAGTTGGAGAGAAATTAAATCTCTGGTGATTTTTATTACTATTCTGGTCTTTTGGGCAACCGACAAATATCATGGCATTAGCGCTACCGCGATAGCGTTTATTGGTGCGATAGTAGCGCTTTGTCCACGTATTGGTGTCGTCAACTGGAACGAAGTTGATGTGCCGTGGCATCTACTATTGTTCTCTGCAGGGGCGTACACTTTAGGTGCTGGGTTTAAGCAAACGGATCTACCCAACCTCGCCGTCAATTTTAGCCTAGAATATTTTGGCTTAGATGAAACTACACCATTTAGCGTCTTTTATATCGCTCTTACAGGGGCAATGTTGTTGAGTTCATTGGTTTTCCAGTCGAAAACTATGCGGACTATGTTGTTTGTCCCCATTTCAATTGGTATTGCACAGCGGTTTAATTTTCCCATTATGAGTTTGGCATTACCGGTGGCGTTGCTGATTGAACATGTGTACGTTTTACCGTTTAACAGTAAGCCAGCATTGTTACTCTATTCTACTGACCATTACAGTTTGAGTGATACCTTCAAATTTGGTTTTACGATGTTGATGATTGGCTGGGCAGTCAGTATCTTAATGGGAGAAACGTGGTTTAAATGGTTCGGTTATGTGCCTAATGGTGTGTTTTGGTAATATGTAGAGGTAGCGGTGATTTTACCTGCATTAGCGAGATAGAATATGAGTGCTAAGAACAATGAAATTCGCAGCAAGCTTGCGTTGCTACAGCTGGCTGAAGAGTTAGGTAGCATAAGTAAGGCCTGTGACATCATGGGTTACAGTCGTGATAGTTATTATCGCTTTAAAAAGCAATATGCCACTGCTGGCGAGCGTGGCTTAAAAAATCTGTCACGTAAAAAACCAGCGATTAAAAACCGTGTCCCCGCAGCCACGGAAGATCAGGTCATTGAAATTGCACTCGATTACCCTAATTATGGCCAGGCTAAAGCCGCAGAATTACTTTCTGCGAGGGGATGTGTGATATCGGCCAGTGGTGTGAGAACCATTTGGGTACGCCATAATCTCGAGACTAAAAAAAGTCGCTTATTGGCGTTAAATGCTAAGTTAAAGCAAGAGGAAGACTGGTCACCATTGGAGCAGCAGCACTTAGAGCAGCTGTATAAGTTGGCGCCAGACGATCCTATGATTGAGTGCTTATTCCCCGGCGATATTTGCGTGCAGGATACATTTGATTTAGGTGAGATTACACCTTTAGGCTCGGTATATCAGCACACTTTTGTTGATGGCTATAGTCAATATGCGATTGCAGCCGTAATGCCAGATAATAGCTCTGAGTCAGTGTCAGCATTTCTATCTGATATTGTTTTGCCTTGGTATCGAGATAATCATATAAAGATTAATAGTGTTCTTACTGATAGAGGAACAGAGTTTTCAGGTAAGAAAGGCATCGCATTTAATGGTGTGCTTACTGAGCAGAAGATTAAGCACATTCAAATGAGAGCTTATAATGGCCCTGTGGTTAATGGTTTAGCGGCCAGATTCCAAACGCTTGCCTACAATGAATTTTTTGAGCCGTTCCTTAAAGGGAATAAAGTGACTTCGATAGCGCAACTAAATGAACACTTTAGCGAGTGGCAGTCGCAATACAATCAAGGCGAGTCACAACCTGGACGCTATACATTGGGGAAAACGGCGGCAGAAGTGCTAACGTTAAGCCGCCACTTAATCGA
>JBNMOT010000093.1:0-13687 GCA_051275515.1 Oleispira sp.
TAGTTTAAGTATGGGAACTGACTTAATTGAGTTTTTGAGGCTATAAAATGACTGAGTACGTTCAAAGTGGTGGCATTCAAGTTGCCAAAGAGTTATACGATTTTATTAACGATCAAGCGATTCCAGGTACGGGTATCGAAGCACAAGATTTTTGGGCTAAGTTCGATAAAGTTGCTAACGATTTAGCCCCTAAAAACCGTGCACTATTAGCTAAACGCGAAGCTTTGCAAGCCAAAATCGATACGTATCATACTGAGCGCGCTGGTCAGCCTCATCATGCTGTTGAATACAAAACTTTTTTACAAAAAATCGGCTACCTAGTCCCTACCGGTGAAGACTTCTCGGCAACGACGGTTAATGTAGAGCCAGAAATTGCAAAAATGGCGGGGCCTCAGTTAGTGGTACCGATCATGAATGCACGTTTTGCATTGAACGCGTCTAACGCGCGTTGGGGTTCTTTGTACGATGCTCTTTATGGTACTAAAGCAATCTCTGAAGAAGACGGCGCAACCAAAGGTCCTGGTTACAATCAAGTGCGCGGCGACAAAGTTATCGCCTATGCTCGTGGCTTTTTAAACGATTCTGTCCCTTTGGCTGCTGGCGATCACGTTGATAGCACTGGCTATACAATCGTAGACGGCGCTTTGCAGGTTATTTTGAAGGACGGTTCGAAGACGGGCCTTAAACAGGCCGAGAAACTCCAAGGTTTTGTCGGTGATGCAGCAGCTCCTACCGGTATTTTGCTGGAGAACAACGGTCTGCGTTTTGAGCTTCAATTTGATGACACTAGCCCAATCGGCTCGACAGATGCCACGGGTATGAAAGACATACTGATGGAATCCGCTTTAACCACCATTATGGATTGCGAAGATTCTGTTGCCTGTGTTGACGGCGCCGATAAAGTGGTTGCTTATGGCAACTGGCTAGGCCTTATGAAAGGTGATCTTGCGGTTGAAGTGAAAAAAGGCGCAAGCTCTTTCACTCGTACCATGAATCCAGATCGTGAATACATGGGGCTAAATGGCGAAACTTTCTCAGTGAAAGGTCGTTCAATGTTGTTCATCCGTAACGTCGGTCACTTGATGACTAACCCCGCGATCTTGTTAGCTGACGGCGCTGAAGTGCCTGAAGGCATTATGGACGCCATGATGACCGTTATGATTGCGATGCATGACCTTAACGGTAATGCGCCCTTCCAAAACTCGACGACCGGTTCTGTCAACATCGTTAAGCCTAAGATGCATGGCCCCGAAGAAGTGGCTTTCGCTAATGATATCTTCGCGGCGGTTGAAGAGGCGTTAGGTCTTCCTCGCTTTACCGTAAAGATGGGGATTATGGATGAAGAGCGTCGCACTACCGTTAACTTGAAAGAATGTATTCGTGCCGCGTCTGATCGTGTTGTATTTATTAATACAGGTTTCCTAGACCGCACCGGTGATGAGCTTCACACTTCTATGTTAGCCGGTCCTTTTGTTCCTAAAACCGTGATGAAACAGCAAACCTGGATTGGTGCTTACGAAGATTGGAACGTTGATACCGGTCTTGAAACTGGCCTGTCTGGTCGTGCTCAAATCGGTAAAGGCATGTGGCCTATTCCGGATGAAATGGGTCAGATGATGGAGCAAAAAATTGCTCATCCTAAATCTGGCGCTAATACGGCTTGGGTGCCATCGCCAACAGCGGCGACATTGCACGCCATTCACTACCACACAGTAGATGTGTTTGCGGTTCAAGAAGGTCTTAAGACCCGTAAGCACGCTTCTGTTGATGATATCTTAACCATCCCATTAATGGATGATGCACAAAAAGTGGCTTTGACTGCTGAGCAAATCCAAACGGAAGTTGATAACAATTGTCAGGGTCTATTGGGTTATGTTGTGCGTTGGGTTGATGCGGGTATCGGTTGCTCTAAAGTTCCCGATATTAATAACGTTGGTTTGATGGAAGATCGCGCGACTTTGCGTATTTCTTCTCAGCACCTAACTAACTGGTTAGAGCACGGTATTTGTAGCGTAGAGCAGATCAAAGAATCTTTGCAGCGCATGGCCGCGATTGTCGATGGTCAAAATGCCAACGATCCAACGTATATTGCTATGGCGCCAGGTTTTGATGGTATCGCGTTCCAAGCCGCATCGGATCTTATCTTCAAAGGTAAGACTCAGCCAAGCGGTTATACTGAACCACTACTTCACGCTTACCGTTTGAAGTACAAGGCTCAGTCATAAGCTTGGTTAAGGCTTAAAATTTAGCGCTGATCCTTCATTATCAATGAATGTGAAAAGCCCAGGCTCTTTAACTAACCTTAAAGTGTGCTGGGTTTTTTTGTGCCTGATGGATAATTATTTGTATCTTGTTATATAAGGTGTGCAGGCTTAATTAAAAGTTAAGGATTATTTTATTAACCTCGTATTGCAGGTAGACTGACTTAAAATTTAAGAATGATTATTATGCGTATTGTCTTTTGTTTAGCCTTGTTGTTTTTTTACATTGCATTGGCGCACTCAACTAATCAAATCGATGCTGGGTTTTCGATTTTAGGTAGCTCGGAGCCGGTTGCTATTGACGACATGGTGAATGGTTGGGACGGAGATTATCAGCAGGGTGAATTAGCATTCGCTAATGCGACGTGGGATATTGGTTTTACTAAGATACTCGAGCTTGATGATGAAAAATTGGGCAGTATTCGAGTTGCGCGCGGATATCGTATTTATTACTTTTTGAAGTTTGACAAAGAAACGGCCGATTTCTACAGAGCTCAGGAGCAAAAAGTGGTACTAGACGGTAATAAAAGAATAGATCTTGAAATCAAGCATTTTGAAGCGCCTAGCCTCTCGTTTTCTTATGAAAGTCCTCAAATAAAGTTGCCTTTTTATGATCTTAAATCCAGTTTTAATGTGACCACTAATTTTTACCAGCCTGGCCATTTTCAGTTTGGGGCAATAAAGGGCACCGCATTTGGGCCTAACACTGATAGCTTTTCCGCCAATATCGATTACCGTTATGATCAATTTAAGTTACCTTTCTTAGACGATGAAAAGGGCTTCGATACCCAAAAAGGCCAGGGTTATTCACTGGATTTAGGCTTCATTTTAGAACAAGATAATTGGCTGCTGGATCTTGCTATGAGAGATGTGTTTGCTCGTTTTGAATGGAAAGCAGCGGGTGCTACAGTTGCGTGTCTGCAAACAGATACAGGAGAAGGTGCTGTCTGTGAGCTTAACGGTGGCAGCGGTCGCTCAGAAGTTAAGTCCGTTTCCGAAACCATGCCGGTCAGTATTACAGGTGCTCTGAAACACAAAGAGTACGATTTATCTTTGCATGCTTTTCAGCATGACACTTATCAAAGGCTTGGTATTGAAAAAGGCTTGAAGACAGCGCTAGGGCGATTGGGCTTTTTCTTGTATTATCCACGCTTAGCTGGATTGTCTTGGCAAACAAGTATCTTCAATGTTCAACTGGGTGCTGACACGTTAAAACTCTCTAAAGCGCGTAATGTTCAATTTAATATGGGCATTAATTGGCGTTGGTAGTTTATATTTATAGGCAGCATATTTGTTGGTCACTCATCTTTATTGGTAACCCATGTATTTAGATTATTTTGGCTTAAGCAGACTGCCTTTTTCCATTGCCCCCGATCCAGAACTTTTATATCTAAGTCCTTCACATCACGAAGCGTTAGCCCATTTAAATTATTCTTTAACGGCGCATGGTGGGCTTATTTGTTTGACAGGCGAGGTGGGCATGGGTAAAACCACTCTTTGCCGCGCGTTTATCGATCAGGTCCCTGATCATGTTGATATTGCATATATTTTCAACCCCATGCTATCCGCTCCTGAGCTATTACAGTCAATCTGTGCTGAATTAGAAATACCTTGTGAAAGTCGCCCTAATGAAAGAGCGCTAACCCATAAACAGCTCATTGATCGACTATACCAAGCGCTAATGGAGCGCTATGCGCGTGGGCGAAAAGTTATTTGTATTATTGACGAAGCTCAGAGCATGCCTGCGCCATTGCTTGAACAGATTCGTTTGCTCACTAACTTAGAAACCAATCGGGATAAGTTATTAACGCTCATATTGGTTGGGCAGCCAGAGCTGCAAGACATACTTGCTCAGCATTCAACACGTCAGCTTGATCAGCGAATTACGGCACGTTATCACTTGCCTGCCATGAATGAAAAACAGCTCAAACCTTACTTGCAGCATCGACTTAAGCAAGCATCGACTTGCAATGACTTTGATAAGGGTTCGAGTACAGCATTATTCAGCCAGGGCGCTATTTCTGCTATTTGGTCAGGCGCTAAAGGGATACCTCGGTTAATCAACAGTATTGCTGATCGGGCACTATTGGGAGCGTATGCGACGAATCAAGCAACTGTTTCCAAGGCCATTGCACTACAAGCGATTGAAGAAGTTATTGGTCAGCCTAAAAGAAGGCCCGCGATAGCGTTTATCAATAAATCTCTGAAGAGTGTGTTGCTGATTGCTCTGTTAAGCCTTATTGCTTTTATGTTGCTGTCGCTTGGTCAGCAAAAAAGTGTATGGAATATTCCTTGGTGGGGCGCCAATCATTTTCAGCAATTAGCAGAGGTTAATGGCCTTGATATCGAGGCCTTGGACTTGACTAGTTGTGAGAAAATTGAAAAAAATAGTGACCTTGCGTGTTTAACTCTTGATTGGTCTTTAGCTGAACTGCAGAGCTTGCAGCAACACCTCGCTATATTTAATGGTGAAGTTTGGAAAGTCGTCATAGCAGATCAAGTGAGATCCCTGCCGCACGAAAGTCTTATTTTATGGCAGCCAGTTAAAGACTTTGATAAATCTGTGAAACCAGGAGAGTCGCACTCATTAATCACGTGGGTAAGACGTATGTTAGCGGATGATTTATCATCGAGTGATTGGCAAATAATTGCACCTAATGGCGTCTCCGAATTTGATTTTACTTCTTATTATGATCCTATCTTAGCTAAAAATGTTGCTTCTTTTCAGCAGGCAGAAGGTTTAAAAGCCGATCGAATAATCGGTTTAAAGACCTTACTTGCTTTGCAGGCTAAGAGAAATAGGGTTCTTTCAACGGACGAGGAGGATTAGATGTCTTATATTTTGCAGGCACTGAAAAAATCCGAGCAAGAGCGTGAGCTTGCGGCTCAAGACTCTGATGTTATTAATGAAAACTCAACCACTCCGGATTTGCTTAATAGACAGTTTAATAGCCAGAGTGAAAAATCAATGCCTTTGTTGGTTTATGGCTGGCTAGGGGTCTTGTGTATTTTGATAGTACTCATTGCGGGTTACCTATACCCAAAAGCGACTCCTCAGCAGGCAGAGCCTTTGGCAGTCAAGTATGTGGGTATCAATGAATTTGTCGTCCCCGTGGTGGCTGCAGATAAAATTGAAGTGAAGAAAGTGACTGTGCAAAAAGCGACTGTTCAGAAGGTGGCTGATCAGAAGGAGGCTATGCAAGAAACGATTGTTCTAGAAGCGATGAAGGAAGCGGCGGTGCAGCAAGAAACACTATCAGAGTTGTTCATTTCGGACCCCCCCCCTCAGCTTATTGGACCTAAAATAGCCGTAGAGTTAGCTGCTAAAGATACGCAGTCACTTATTCCTAATATTAATATTAGTAGCCATATTTACAGCTCTCTGCCTGCACGGCGAAGTATTGTGGTTAACGGAGAACGTTTAGCTGAAACTGATTTTATAACACCGAATGTTCAAGTTAAGGAAATAACCCATCAAGGTATGATCATTGAAGTTGATGGGTTGTCGTTAGTGATCGATCGTAGTCGTGGTTGGAGCCGTTAAGCGTTATGTTGTCTCAAAAATCAAAAGACGAAATCCAAGCCTTGTACCGAAAGTTGGTCGAAAAAATGAACCTGACTCCCCGTATGGGTCAGCGCGTTATGATTGCGGAAATAGCGAAGTCGTTGGGTGCTATTGTTGAAGATGATAGCGAAGAACGCTCTAATGACGCGGGTATCGTGGTGGTAGAGGCAGGCACCGGCACGGGTAAAACTTTGGCTTATTTAACCGCGACGTTACCGATGGCGATGGCCGCAGAAAAAAAATTGCTTATCTCTACCGCGACCATTGCTCTGCAAGAACAAATTCTTGATAAAGACATTCCCGCATTTAGAAAAAATTCTGGCATTCCTTTTAAATTCGCACTGGCTAAAGGCCGAGGGCGTTACTTATGTCTAGTAAAGCTAGACAAAGCATTGCAGCAAATGTCGGGTTTATTATCGACAGTGGATTTATTTGATCAGGCACCTGAAGCGGCGGATCAGTCATTGTATGAAGATTTATTATCGTCTTATGGTCGCGGAGACTGGAATGGTGATAAAGATCGTTTAGGTTATGAAATTGAGCCGAGCCAGTGGCGTCACTTAACGGCCACTCATAGAGAATGTTCAAATCGGCGGTGCGAGCAGTTTCAAAATTGTGCATTTTATAAAGCCCGAGGCGAGCTTGATACCGCTGATATTATTATTGCTAATCACGATCTTGTTTTGTCGGATTTAGTATTAGGGGGCGGAGCAGTATTACCGCCTCCTGAAAAGCTTATTTATGTGTTTGATGAAGGACATCACCTTGCCGATAAAGCACTGAACCATTTTAAAGTTGAAATCGGTGTGCGTGCTCAACGTCAGTGGTTGAAGCAACTAGAGAAAGCCTTGGAGCAACTGTTTACTCAAGGGGGTATCCCGAGTTCTATGATGCATAGTATTCGCACCGCTCCTGAGCAAATTGCTGAATGCCAGCAAGCCTTAACGTTTCTTTGGCCGATGGTTCAGGAGATGCTGGGTGAAAATGAACGCTTACGTTTTGAATTTGGTCGTGTGCCCGCAGAACTTAAAGGCTTACTACAAAACCTAAAGACGCCACTGCAACCCTTGTTGCAGTGTTTAGATAAATTGAATGAAGCCTTGCAAAAGTCCTTGGATCCAAAAGAAGAGGGGGAGTTTGAGCGCTCTGTTGCTGAAAGTTTTCAAGCGCCACTTGGTATTCTGTTTTCACGTTCAGAAATTCTTTGGGATGGCCTTATTTGGCTGTTGGCAGAAGAAGCGGCCGATGCAACGCCTTATGCTCGTTGGATGTCAAAGACGGCCTACGGTGAAGACTGGGACATACAGTTGTGCGTATCACCTATTCGTGTTGCCGAGCAGTTACGCAAAAGTTTGTGGTGGAGATGTTATGGCGCGGTTGTGACGTCTGCAACACTCACATCGTTAAATACTTTCAATCAGATTGCTATTGAAACGGGTTTGCCAAACTGGGCTAATTTTCAAAAAGTCGTTTCGCCTTTTGATTATCCGAATATTGGAACGATTAGAGTCCCGAAGCTTCAGTACGACCCCAAAGCAGAAGGCTATCAAGAAGAAATAAATAATTGGTTTCGAGATAATATTAACCTTAAAGAAGGCACCTTGGTATTGTTTAGTTCGCGTGCACAAATGAAAGCGTGTAACGATGAGCTTTATCCTTTGTGGCGTGATGAATTATTGGTGCAAGGATTTTTACCTAAATCAGAAATCGTTAAGCGCCACCAAGAGAAAATAGATAAAGGAAACGGGGGGGTGATTTTTGGTCTCGCCAGTTTTGCCGAGGGTATCGATTTGCCTGGTGATTATTTGACTCATGTGGTTATTGTAAAAATTCCTTTTGCTGTGCCAGACGATCCCTTGCAGGCTGCTACCAGTGAATGGATGGAGAGCCAAGGACGTAACCCTTTCATGGAGCTCACGCTACCTGCAGCTTCGGTCCGTTTAGTACAGGCAGCTGGGCGTTTAATTCGTAAAGAAGATGATGTGGGAGTCATAACAATTTTGGATAAACGAATTGTTTCAAGCCGTTATGGTCGTTTGTTATTAGATGCCTTGCCACCCTTTAAACGCGAACTGCTTTTAAATTGAATGCAACGCTCGTTACATTACTCTCCAAAACGCAAGTTCTGAGTAATAGCCGGCAGAATGTGAGGATTGAATTCACTGATACTCTCTAATAATTCAATTAATTCATCAGCAGCTTTTACGTCTCGTTGAATTAAAATACACCGTAAGTTCTTCTGATTGCGCTCCATAGTACGAATATGTAGATTATGACTCATGCCCTTTATGTATAATTGTAAATCATTTGAGTTTTCAGTGAGCGTTACATCCTTGTGCTTTAAATCAATCTGGCAGCCAGAAAAATTAAGATCGACAATGCGGATTTCATGTTCTATTCCCGTTGTCTTATCCAGTAATAGAGCTTGATCATCTTCAAATTTCAAACGGGGCTGTAAACGGCGTTCTTGAAAGCAATATGAGTCTTGGAATAGACGAGTACCTGCGATGCCTTTAATGCTCTGGTTTTTAATGAAACGATAAAAAAGATCAGAAGTAACATCGCGGCGTTCGAATTGTGATAGATGGTCAGCATCTTCAATAACGGCAAACTGTGCATCTACACAAGACGCTGCAAAAATCGCGTTTTCTTGTGGCAGAGTAAAATTATCAAATTCTCCAGTGGCCACCAAAGTCGGACACGTAGGGAATTTATCAAAGCCATTAAAACGCAATAGTCGTTGAGTATTCTGTGCGTAACGCACCTGTTCGTTAGCATCTAAACGGGTGATTTGACGGTATAAAAGACGACGATAGGTTTTACCTACCTCAGTTTCTTGCATGCGATTGTGGTTGATGAGATTAGAAACCGCCGTTGCCGCGAATGCCTTTAATTCACCTTTAGCCAACAACTGTAGAGAGTCTTCTAGTA
The DNA here is from genome assembly GCA_051275515.1 of Oleispira sp. Taxonomy (GTDB): domain Bacteria; phylum Pseudomonadota; class Gammaproteobacteria; order Pseudomonadales; family Oceanobacteraceae; genus Oleispira. The sequence goes on from JBNMOT010000093.1 coordinate 8,758, forward strand.
ATAATACTAGGCTATCGCGACGGAAGCAGGTGATACCTGAAACGATAAGTCGTTCGACAAACTTAGGGTATTCTGAGGCGAATAATGTTGCCATGGCAGAACCATAGCTTATACCGACCATAATCACCTGAGCTATCCCTAGAACCTCAAAGAAGCCTTTTAGGAGCGATGAAAAATCCTTTAGGTCCAATTCAGGCGCTAATTGATCATTACTGCCCTGAGAAGGAAGATCTAATAAAATGACAGGATGGGTCTGGTAGACCAGTTCAACTTCTGTTTTGAAAGAAGTAAAACTTTGGAACGCTCCGCCTAAAAATACAATAGGAGTTTTATCTAAATTCTCGGGCTGAGAAAATAAATGAAATTCTAGTTTATAGCGTCCAATCATTTGAATGCTAGGGGCTTGTTTTAGACTATTGGGTCCGAATGTTGAAAACTGCATGGGCAATCTCGACTTGATTTTTTCTTACTTGTATAGAGATTATGCTTCATTTATAGACAGATATCTACGGATGTATTATATCTTTATTAAGAGGATAAGATATTTTTTTGGCGTAAGTGTCTGAAATAAAAAGATTTTATTTTAGATACTTGCTCATACGAACTATATTTGTCTAAAATGGTGTGATTATTCTATTGTGGATTGGCTACTTAGGCAGGTTGAGTATGTATTCAATACTTGAGGAGTTGACATTGACACCAATCTCTCCATTTGGGCTGGCAATCTGCTGTGAATTAAAATTGCCAATGTTTGGAATGGTAATTGAAAAGGAGTTCTTATTAGACTGATAGCTTATTCCCGTTGGTATGTCACCTGGATTAGACGGTGTTAGATTGGTTAAAAAAAGTAAAGTAGATATGTCAATATTTTCAGTTGCCCCAATGCCATAGGCTTGTCGGACGGTGCTTAATAGCTCTTCTGATAAGGGCTCTTTAAGAAATTCTTTCATCGCAATGGGTGATTGAGGTGTTAAGTTATTTTCTAAAGCTCTCTGATTATTTAGGTCATCATACGTTGATAATTCATGGCTAATTGCATAAATAGAATGATTTTGATCCTCTGGCAATACCTGAGTTGCTTGCTCTAGAGGTGTAACTTTTAATCTAACAGGCAGGGAATAAATAACGTCTCGTTCTTTTTTCTGGTGAACGAGAACGGTTGTGTCTTTTATGTAGGTATCTGTTAATTCTTCGGGTGATAATGAGCTGATTTCAGACCAAGCGGCAGCATTAACTATCAATAAAAGGGTTACGAAGCATATGCTGTTTATAAAAGATTTAGTCTTTATGCCGTTTTTCATATTACTTCCGTGGACCAAGCCCGTGTTATTATTTTTATCCTAGCCGAGGCTATTAAAGAATCAAGACATTTTAATCAATTTAACATGCGCTGGGTCAGCGATTCTTGATTAATGGCTAGCATTAATTTTTTTATAATAAAAATCAAGGGAATCCTTGCGTAACTGCGATAGCGCTTCAATAAAAGCTGTGTTTTAATTCGCGCATGAAAAAATCACTCCCTCTTTTAATCGGCTTTCGCTACTTAGCAGCAAAACGTCGAAACCATTTCATCTCCTTTATCTCAGCATCCTCAATGGTCGGCATGACTTTGGGAGTAGCGGTACTTATTCTCGTTTTATCCGTTATGAATGGATTTGATCAAGAATTGCGCGAACGTATTCTTGGCATGATTCCTCATGGCATTGTTTATGAGCGAGGGGGTGTACAAGATTGGCAGAAACTAGCTAAAGAGGTCGAACAATATCCTGGGGTCGTCGCTGCAGCTCCCTTAACTCGATTGCAAGGTATGATGGCTTATCAAGGCCGTGTTCAAGGCGCGATGGTGACCGGTATCGAACCGACTGCTGAACGTAGGGTATCCATTTTACCCGACCATATGATTGAGGGAGAGCTTTCGTCATTAACGGCTTCAGGATTCAATGTTGTTTTGGGCGAGATACTAGCTCGTCGTTTAAATTTAGTGATTGGCGACAAGGTGACTCTTATGTTGCCTGAAGCGACTTTATCGCCTGCCGGTATTTTACCGCGCATTAAACGTTTGACCGTATCTGGAATATTCTCCGTCGGTGCTGAGCTGGACGCTAATCTCGCCGTTATTCATCTTGCGGATGCTCGTAAGCTTGCGCGCCTTGCGGGCGAAGCACAGGCGTTAAGAATTAAGACAAAAGACCTATTCATTGCTCCTAAGCTGGTTTGGCAATTGGTCAGCGACGTTGATGGCATTTACTCGGGTAGCGATTGGACTCGAACCCATGGCAATTTATTCCAAGCGATTAAAATGGAAAAAACCATGATCGGCTTGTTACTATTAATTATTGTGGCAGTGGCGGCATTTAATATTATTGCAACACTTGTCATGGTCGTTACCGACAAACAAGCAGATATCGCTATTCTGCGAACAATGGGAGCAACCCCCGCAACAATTTTAAAGATCTTTATGGTTCAGGGCTTGGCGATTGGTGTTGTGGGTGTGGCGCTCGGAACAGTGCTGGGCATTATAGGTGCGCTAACGGTTTCAGACATTATTGCTTGGATCGAGAAAATCTCGGGTATGCAGTTTTTAAACGGTGATGTGTATTTTATTAGTTATTTACCGTCACAGCTTTTATGGTCGGATGTTGCAATGATTACATCCAGTGCGCTAGTGCTTAGTTTTTTAGCGACGATTTACCCTGCGGTTAGGGCATCAAAAATTGAACCAGCTGAGGCGTTACGCTATGAGTAATATTATTTTAGACGCTAAAGGGTTAAGTAAAACCTATCGCACAGGCCCAGACGAAGTTGTTGTTTGGTCTGGTGTGGATTTACAGGTCAACGTGGGTGAAACAATTTCAATCATCGGAGCATCAGGCTCAGGTAAGAGTACCTTGTTGAATGCATTAGGTGGCTTAGATTCTATTGATAATGGTGAGGTCGTATTAGCAGGGCATAAGATTCATTCTTTGGCAGAAGTGGCAAGAACCCAGCTGCGTAATCGTGACTTAGGGTTTGTGTATCAATTCCATCATTTACTGCCGGAATTCAGTGCGCTTGAAAATGTCATGATGCCGTTATTGATTCGTGGTGATAAAACCAAGATCGCTAAAGCCAAGGCATTAGCGTGTCTAGAACAGGTGGGTTTGTCTCAAAGGGCAGCGCATAAACCAGCCGAGCTTTCGGGTGGAGAAAGGCAGAGAGTCGCTATCGCTCGGGCCTTAGTTGGGCAGCCAAAGGTTGTTATGTTAGACGAACCAACGGGTAATCTAGATCAAGAAACGGCCAAGCAGGTTGAAGATGTATTGCTTGGGCTGTCTAGAACAGTTGGTATGGCTTTTGTTATCGTCACACATGACGAGGCGTTAGCAGGTAGAGCGAATCGACGCTATAAGTTATCTGATAGAACGTTAGTCGAAATGCCTCAATAAACATCGCTAGTTACGGAGGTATATTCGATTTTTTTTTGTCTTTTTTTTGAAACGCTTTGATTCAGCTTGCATCTTTCTGTTTAGATTTAATCAAGTCTATTTTTCGCGCTAAGCGTTCAGCCTTGCGTTTATTCCAATTCGATACAATGTGCATTCGCCAGAGTAAGCGCATGCCTATATAGCCCGCAGTGGCAAATACTAAACCGGTTAATAAAGATCCTATGTACAGTGGTAACCAGATCTCATTAAGTTGAGACAGGAGTGAATCTAAACTTATGTCACTATTGAATTTTCGTTTAGGAATGTCTAATAAATAGGCCCCTAAAGTATATGTCCCATAAAACAGGGGGGGTATCGTAATGGGATTACTCAACCAAACAAGCCCTACAGAGATAGGCAAGTTGGAATTGAAATAAAAGGCCAATAACGCCGCGAGTATCATTTGAAATGGCATAGGAATAAAGGCACAAAAAATGCCAATAAAAAACGCTTGAGCAACCGAACGTCTATTAAGATGCCATAAATTAGGCTTTCTCATTAGTGGGGCTAAAAAAGCAAGTGACTTGTTGTTTTTCACTTGATCGGGGGTAGGGAAAAATTTTTGTAACTTTTTCTTTGGCATTTGCTCGGTTCTTTTGTGGTTTCAGCGATATCTGCCATGCTGATTATGGACTGAATTATGCCTACAATCGTCAGGGGTGGCAATGAGACTCTGTTTAGTTAGTGCAATTTTAACGTTTTTTGTGTCAGTTTACGTTCAGTACGAGCAATTCTGGCTATTGGCTTTGTTGGTCTTGGCTATGATAGTAAGCTCACGGTCAAGCCCATGGCAGAACCGAGTTCTCGCTGCTTTAGCGGTTCTTCTATCGGCTTTTTATTGTCAGTCTTGGTTATCTGAGCGTTTAAGTAGTCGACTCAGTGACGATTTTTCAGGCATCGTTGTTACCGGTTATGGCGAAGTGATTGGCTGTAGTGAGGCGGGTGTAGACGTCGAAAAATTAATAATTAATGTTGAGTCATTAAGCCCTACAGCAAAAACGTTACCACCCTTAAAGCGTCTTGCCCTAAATTTCTACCGCCGTTCTAATAAAAATAGCTCAGAGAACACACATAAAATACTTGAAAAAATTCCTTGTGGTTCAATGGTTGAATTTACGGCAAAACTGAGAGCACCTCATGGTTTTATTAATCCTTTTGGTTTTGACTATGAAGCATGGCAACTAAGTAGAGGCGTCGATGCAACGGGGTACTTGCTTAAGCACAACGTTGTCGGTGTGGCGCAAAGCTGGCGTAGTCAGTTGATCGTCTTAAGAGAGGATTGGATTCGCCGAGCTGCGTCCCTAAAGGGGTCTGCAGGGCAGTTGGTGCCCGCATTATTGTTTGGCGAGTCAGGATATTTACCCAAACAACAATGGTTAGATTTTCAATTAACAGGAACCCTCCATTTACTCATCGTAAGTGGGCTTCATGTGGGGTTCTTGGTACTTATGGTGACGAGCGTATGG
>JBNMOT010000094.1:0-13527 GCA_051275515.1 Oleispira sp.
AATAGGAACTTAAAAAATACAAACAGATTAATAACGTTGCCCACCACTCCGCAATTTTAGTGCCTCGCTTCATGTGCTCACCCACTGAGTTAGCCACAAAGGCCACCAGCACGATCCAGATTAATACAAATAATACAGCTTTAAATTTGAACGAAGGGACGTCTAACAAACCATTTTTACGGCCACGCCAAATTAAATAAAAGTTAAATGACAAGGCTAATAGAATGCCTTCGAAGAACGTATTAGCGCCTCGAATATGCGGGCCCCATAATACTTGTTCTTTGGTGGGGGCCAGCACGGCGGTTCCCCAAATTAATCCGACCGCGGCGAGCATGCCGAAGAAGGTCATTAAATTGAGATTAATACGACTGGCTCGGCTTTGAATACTCGGTTGCAACCAAACACGCATGCAGTGCCACCACATCAGGATGAATACACAGCCGCTGACTAAGCCGCCCCGAAAAATAAAACCGGCATCCCCTGCGAGGCCGGTATAGGTAATGTCGGTACAGCCGGTAATAAACGGCACACAAACCTCAACGGTTTCTTGTGCAATACCCACCCAGTAAGTGATTGCAATAGTACCTGCAGATAAGATAAAACTGGCCAGTGCGATAAATTGCCCAAAAGACATGGCGAACCCTAATTCTAATTTTATGTTAGTTTTTTGCTGGCTAAAAAAATAGCGCTGCACGACGATTACCTCAGTAACCCTCGTGAGCGCTATATTATCAGCTAGTCATTTTTTTGCAGCCGCTATCTACTTCGCAGCAACTAATGCCTGCTCAATATCTTCAATGATGTCGTCAATGTGTTCGATACCCACTGAGATACGCACCATCTCGCGGCTAACACCCGCTGATTTCAACTCTTCGTCGTTAAGCTGACGGTGAGTGGTACTGGCGGGGTGACAGGCCAATGACTTAGCATCGCCAATGTTTACCAGGCGTTTGATCAGCAGCAAAGCATCAATGAACTTAGCACCGTTGGCTTCGCCGCCTTTAATACCAAAGCTCAGAATCGCAGAAGGCTTACCCCCCACCACTTTCTTCGCTAGCTCATAGTACTTATCGCCTTCAAGGCCCGCGTAGTTAACCCATTCAACCATATCGTGGGCCGCCAGATACTTGGCCACTGTTAAGGCATTCTCAGTATGACGTTCCATACGTAAGCTTAACGTTTCTAAGCCCTGCAAGATAAGGAAAGAGTTAAACGGTGAAATCGCAGCGCCCATGTTACGCAATGGCACAACGCGTGCGCGACCGATAAAGGCAGCAGGACCAAACGCATCCGCATACACCACTCCGTGGTAAGACGGATCAGGTTGGTTAAACGTAGGGAAACGTGGATGGTCTTTCCATGGAAATTCACCCGAATCTACAATAATGCCGCCAACAGACGTACCGTGGCCACCGATGTATTTGGTCAACGAGTGAATAACAATGTCAGCACCCTGCTCGATAGGGCGACAAAGAATAGGCGTAGCCACCGTGTTATCCACCATCACCGGAATACCATGCTTGTGCGCCATGTCAGACAAGGCTTGAATGTCGACGATGTTGCCTGCTGGATTACCGATAGACTCACAGAAAAGGGCTTTGGTATTGTCATCGATTAATGCTTCGAGGCCAGCAATATCATCGCCTTGAGCCATGCGCACTTCAATGCCTTGGTTGGGCAAGGTGTGTGCGAAGAAGTTGTACGTGCCGCCATACAGCTGGCTCACACTGATGATGTTATCGCCCGCACGAGCCACGGTTTGAATGGCGGCGGTAATCGCGGCCATACCGGAGGCAAAGGCTAATCCGCCAATTCCGCCTTCCATTTCAGCTACGCGCTTTTCTAGCACGTCGTTGGTTGGGTTCATGATGCGAGTATAAATGTTGCCTGGCTCTTTAAGATCGAACAGGTCGGCGCCGTGTTGCGTATCGCGGAAGCTATAAGAGGTAGTCTGATAAATAGGGACTGCGACCGCACGGGTAGTAGGATCGTCTTCAAAGCCTGCATGGATCGATTGTGTTTCTAATTTCATGTCTTATTTCCCTGCTAATTTTATTTTTAACTTGTCAGCCAATGATATTAGCAATAAGACTATAGACTGTCATGGGGGGTCATGCATTATTGACAAACTATTACCTTTTCTTAGCAATTGACCCATAGCGTGCTATTTTTATTAATTTACACAACTTATTCTTATCCATAGTATCGCTCATTATTTCACCCTAGGATTAGGATATAAATAATGAGCAATGACACCCGTTTTTTAACAGACTCGCGGATCGTTACGCAACCGCCTGCTTTGCCCACCGCATTAGCTGGCCTTGTGAAAAGTTTCTCTTTCCTTCGTGCTCCATATCGATAAAGGATTGCAGCTCTGCCACCAACTCTGGTTTCTTCCAGTCATATAAAAATGATGACAATACATGAAATGCCGCATCTGAACAGTTTGCGACAATATTTATTTGATCAATTCTCAAACTTTTATTCTCTAAACTACTCGTAAGCTGCATCCAATCCGCTGGTTTGAAGGCATATTTGAATTCAATCCCTGAATTAGCCAAATGAGACCCTAGGTCATTTCTTCCTACCAGGCTAGATATGAATGTTTTAAAATCTTTATATTGCTCTTCATTAATATTTAGACCATAAAAAACAGCGGTAGGATCACCGTCCATACCCACATCATTATGCCAAGAACCTTCTAACGGTGGCATCCCCGCGTAGCCTTTAGTAGTTGATTTTATAAAAGCCTGCATTGCCGACAAAGGATCCCAGCCAACAATCATCTCAACATTTCTTTGCTTGCCTACCATTAGCGCAGTATGCCCGTTATAGGTTCTACCCACCGCACTGAGCCAACGGTCGGTAGAGTAATCGTCCTTATTAAACATCTGTTTAATTTGTTTGGTATATCGATTAAAGAAAATTTGTCCCGCATTAAAATATTTGTGTTGCAAGCTTGAAACAAACACGATTCCAACAAAATATTCATTTGTATTTTCTGGTTTAAACCCTAATCCAGTCATAATTTTACTCCTTCAGATAATTAATACAGTAATAGAATGCATAGCACTCTACTGACGATTTTTAACTAACAAGGATGTAGAAATACGGTATTTTTGCATGCTTCCCTACCCCTAAAAAAATCCATTTAATGTGCACTACTTTTTTACGATTTATAAGATAGCATTAATTAAAAGGTTGCCAACAATTATTTATTGAATGAATTTGTTCAAGGAACTTATAAGGCAGTCGTGCACATTTTATTCATAAAAATGTAGTATTTGAGATGGAAATTAGACGCTATAGGATTAACCAATGAAAATAAAATCCCGTTGTATTTAAATACATTGGAGCGCAGAGAAGGCGTTATTGCGTATAGGAATCGGCTCATTTAGATCGAGGTTTCGCAGCGTTGTCATATTTTGCTATCCAAGAATAACAGCCCTGACTTTATGCCTTAGGTTCTATGTCGATCATTATCACCACCGCTTATTTAAATAACACGATATTTTGGATTGGCCTTTGTCAATTTGCCACCCGCTAAGGTATTCTGTTAGCCATATTTTTTAGATAGCTGAATTCAAATGGCGAAGAAAAAAACAGCCTATGTGTGCACCGAATGTGGCGCCGATCATACTAAGTGGCAAGGCCAGTGCACGGAATGCAATGAGTGGAATACCCTGACTGAATTTGTAGTGGCCAGCAGTGCAAAAGCGGCGACCCGCGATGTGAAGTTTGAAGGGTATGCGGGTAATGGCGAAGAAGCCGGCAAGGTCAGCAAGCTATCAGACATTAATCTTGATGAAGTGCCGCGCTTTTCTTCAGGCATGCAAGAATTCGATCGCGTTTTAGGCGGAGGCCTGGTGCCTGGCTCGGCTATTTTAATCGGTGGTCATCCTGGGGCGGGTAAATCGACCCTGCTATTACAAGTGATGTGCTATCTCGCACAAACGATGCCGACACTTTATATCACCGGCGAAGAAAGTCTGCAGCAAGTGGCTCGTCGCGCCCAACGTTTAAAACTGCCGATGAATAATTTGCAGATGCTGTCGGAAACCAACGTCGAGGCGATTACGCGCATCGCCCAAAAAGAGCAGCCGAGAGTCATTGTGATCGATTCGATTCAAGTGATGAACATGGACGGGGTTGAGTCCTCCCCTGGCAGCGTGACTCAAGTACGCGAATGCTCTGCCTACCTCACCCGCTTTGCGAAACAAACCAATACCGTTCTCTTCCTAGTCGGCCACGTGACCAAAGACGGTAATCTTGCCGGCCCGAAAGTGCTGGAGCACATCATTGATGCGTCCTTAATGATCGAAGGTGAAAGCGATAGCCGTTTTCGTACTTTACGGGGCATCAAGAACCGCTTTGGTGCGGTGAATGAGCTGGGCGTATTCGCGATGCTGGACGTGGGTTTAAAAGAAGTTAAAAACCCAAGCTCTATCTTTTTATCCCGTTCAGAAGAACCCGCCGCTGGCAGCTTGGTAATGGTGGTATGGGAAGGTACTCGGCCTCTTTTGGTTGAAGTACAAGCCTTGGTCGATGACTCCAGTCTGAATAACCCCCGTCGCGTCGCGGTGGGTTGGGATTTTAATCGTTTACACATGCTGCTCGCCGTTTTACATCGTCACGGCGGTGTACACCTAGGTGACCAAGATGTGTTTATTAATATTGTGGGCGGAGTGAAAATCACTGAAACCAGTGCCGATCTTGCGTTATTAATTGCAACCTTATCCAGTTTCCGTAACCAACCCTTACCCAGAGATTTAATTGTCTTTGGTGAAGTGGGCTTGTCTGGCGAAATTCGCCCAGTAGCGTCTGGCCAAGAGCGTTTAAAAGAAGCCGCTAAACATGGTTTTACTCGGGCGATTGTTCCTAAAGCGAATATCCCCAAAGGTGGTATTAAAGGCATGCAAGTAATTGGTGTCGAGAAAATCAGCCAGGCGCTGGACGCTATTTGAAAATAAACATGATATAAAATACTCAACAAGTTTCGTAAATAATAAAAAATAGGCGCGTATATGAATTTCGTGACGACCCCTGAAAGCCGCTTTAAGCATTTGCCCAATTATCAATTTCAGGCGAACTATCTGGAAGTTGATGGCATGAAAATGCATTATATCGACGAAGGTAATGATGAAAATAATGACCAACAAAAAACCGTATTAATGTTGCACGGTGAACCGAGCTGGTCTTATTTATATCGTCATATGATTCCGGTGTGTGTGGCGGCAGGGCATCGTGTTATTGCACCCGATTTAATTGGCTTTGGTAAGTCTGATAAGCCCACCGACATTAATGATTATTCTTTTGCGACGCACATGGATTGGATGACCGCTTTTATTGAGCAACTGGATCTAAAGAATATGATTTTAGTCTGCCAAGATTGGGGGTCAATAATCGGTTTGCGTCTAGCGGCGGAAAATGAACAACGCTTTGATGCGATTACGGTGGGTAACGGCATGCTACCGACCGGTGACGAAGGTAAACTGCCTAAAGTCTTTAAATTATGGTTGGCCTTTGCCACCCATAGCCCGTGGTTCCCGATTGCCCGTATTGTTGATAGCGGTTGCTTTAAAACCTTAAGCAAGGATGAGCGCCGTGCTTATGATGCGCCCTTCCCTAGCGCCCAATACAAAGCTGGTTCGCGGGCTTTTCCACGCTTAGTACCGATTGATCCTAATAACCCGGCCAGTGAAGCGAACCGCGCCGCGTGGAAAATATTAGAGCAATGGCATAAACCGTTTCTTACCTGCTTCAGTAATGGCGACCCGATTACCCGCGGTGGTGATAAAATCATGCAAGGAAAAATTCCGGGGGCAAAAGGCCAGCCTCATGTCACGTTAAGCGGTGGCCATTTTCTACAAGAAGATTCAGGCGCTGAGTTTGCGCTGGAGGTAAATAAATTAATTAATCGCCTTTAAACTTGAGTTTGGAGGCACGTTATCTTGCCTTCATTAAAACAAGCTTGATACTTGCTGATCATATAAATAATTCTAACGTTTTATGATGCCACTGACGGTTAGCTTATTCCAATAAAGGAGATACCGTTACGGCGTCTCGGTTTATCACTAACAATCTGAGCGGCATCAACAAAACTGATACGCCGAAAGCGCCTATGTTCTTGAGTATTATCAACGCTTTGATGCATCGTGCCAGCCCAGCGGTGTAAACTTAAATTATTTTTATTTTTCTGTTCTTTTCTGTCCTTTATATGTTGATTAGCTTATGCAGAAAGCTCTCCCTTTACGTCTTGCTTGTCCGTTTGCGCGCGCTGCAAACCGACATCGTGCTCGGGGCGATACATTTTTTCTTTCCACATATCCACCAAGCCTTGATTTGCATGATCCCAGGGATGAAAGCCTTCTTTAAAATAATCGTTGTAGTTGCTACGAATGCCGGGTAATAAGCCATATTGTTTGCCAAACATAAAAGCCGAGAAGCCTTTTACATCTTTCCAAGAAGGCATCTTTCGTGCCCAAAATAATAACGCCACCATGTAGCAGGCAATACGCAGGGTAAATAATACGGACACCAAACGTAAAATTCGACGTAAATACTTTTGATCATTTTCGCATAACATGAACACATCAAACGCGACCGCTTTATGTTCAATTTCTTCAACGGCGTGCCAATATAATAATTCTTGTACGGTTTCATGCAACGGCCCTAACGCTTCGGGCGTGGTTAATACATGCTCCGCCATGATCGCGGTTAAATGCTCCATACCTACCGTCATTGCCAAGCGAAACTTAGGCGTAGCATGTTTACGTTTAATGAATTTTTTGAGGTCTTTTTCTAAATGCTTTTCTAACCGAACGGCATCAATGCCCAAATCGGTGAGTACCACATTGGCTTGTTTATGCTGATGGCTATGATGGGCTTCTTGGCCAATAAAGCCTTTGATCTGTTGTTTTAACGTTTTATCTTTTACTTGATCACGATAATAACGAACCGATTCAATAAATTCTGCTTCGCCCGGTGGGAAGGTCGATGACAAGGCGCCAGCGAAAACAGTTAACAAAGAATTACCACCAAAGAAGAATTTATCTTTTATCTGCGTAAATGGAAAAGACATATGACGAGGTTTGATGTCAACCTGACCACTCTGTGCGGATGCGGTTGATGTGTGGCTATTCGAATTAGGATGAATGCTGATGTGAGTCATGGTGGGAACCCTTCGACTTATTATTGTGTTGTTCAATTAAGTCTATGATGGGCTAGTTTGGCATGTCTGCGTAGGTGCAAACATGCCAACTTTTTACGTCTAATTCCCTATTCAGGTCTTATTATGCCAGACGCTTGTACTTCATACGTTTAGGTTGCGCATCTGAACCTAAGCGCGTTTTGCGGTCTGCTTCATACTCGGTGTAATTGCCGTCAAAGAAGCTCACTTTAGAGTCGCCCTCGTAAGCCAGAATATGCGTTGCGATGCGGTCTAAAAACCAGCGATCGTGCGATACCACCATGACAGTTCCAGGGAAGGCCAATACGGCTTCTTCCAAAGCCCGCAAAGTTTCTACATCCAAATCGTTTGAAGGTTCATCGAGCAGCAGTACATTAGCGCCTTGGCGCAAAGTACACGCTAACTGCAAACGACCCCGCTCACCCCCGGATAAGTCGCCAACGCGCTTTTTCTGATCGCCGCCTTTAAAGTTAAAACGACCAATATAGTTACGCGTAGAGACTTCATGAGTACCGATCATGAAGGTTTCAGCGCCATCAGCAACCGCTTCCCAAACGCTTTTATCATCGTCTAGCTGATCACGCAGCTGCTCAACAAACGCCAGCTTCACACTGTCACCCAGTTCAATCGAACCAGAATCAGGTTGTTCTAAGCCTGCGATCATTCTAAATAGAGTTGATTTACCTGCACCGTTACCCCCGACGATACCGACAATGGCACCGGCGGGCACACTTAAGCTAAGATCATCCAATAAAACCCGACCGTCATAGGACTTAGTCACGTTATTAAACTCGATAACCTTGTCGCCTAAGCGCGGTCCTGGTGGTATGTAGATTTCGCCGGTTTCTGCACGGGCTTGGAATTCTTTCGAGTTCAGCTCTTCGAACGCCGCCATACGGGCTTTGCTCTTCGCTTGGCGCGCTTTAGGATTGGAACGAACCCATTCTAATTCACGCTGAATCGTGCGCCTGTGAGAGTCTTGTGACTTAGCCTCACCGGCTAAACGCGCGTCTTTTTGCTCTAACCAAGAGCTGTAGTTGCCTTCATAAGGTATACCATGGCCGCGATCGAGCTCTAGTATCCACTCGGCGCAGTTATCCAAGAAGTAGCGATCGTGGGTAATGGCCACAACCGTACCCGGATATTCTTCTAAGAACTTCTCTAACCAAGTAACCGACTCAGCATCCAAGTGGTTGGTTGGCTCATCTAATAGCAGCATGTCGGGCTTCGACATTAATAGGCGACAAAGGGCAACACGACGGCGCTCACCACCGGACAACTTAGAAACATCCGCATCCCAAGGTGGCAAACGTAATGCTTCAGAAGCGATTTCCATCTGGCGATCTAAATCATGACCCCCTTGTGATTCAATTATCGCTTCTAAACGGCCCTGTTTCTTGGCCAACTTATCAAAATCAGCATCAGGCTCAGCATAATCCGCATAGACTTGCTCAAGTTGCTCTTGCGCGTCCATTAGCTCACGCAAACCGTCTTCTACATTGCCCTTAACATCTTTAGTGGGATCCAGTTCAGGCTCTTGCGACAGGTAACCCACTTTAAGGTCTGGCTGTGGGCGTGCTTCGCCAATAATATCGGTATCGATACCGGCCATAATGCGCAGTAGAGTCGACTTACCCGAGCCGTTTAAGCCCAGTACGCCGATCTTAGCCCCAGGAAAAAAAGAGAGTGAGATATCTTTAAGAATTTGGCGCTTAGGCGGCACGATTTTGCCTACCCGATTCATGGTGTATACGTATTGAGCCACTAGGCTACTCCGTTAATAATTGATTCTGATTGCGAATTCTTGTAAAACTACTTAATAATTGAGTAATTAGCAATTCACATGGTCATTTGGCACCCTATTTCGCTTTTCATCCTATACTCTAAACTCATCAAATATTATTAATAAAATGGATACCATCTTAAGTATGCAAGGTTCTATCAACGCTGTCAGCTCGGAAAAACCTGACAGCAGGCGCAACTTTGATGATTTGGATATCAACTCAAGCCCAAATAAGTCATTTTTCACCATCTTCTCGGTGTTTTTGGTTTTCTTATCGCTTTTGCTCATTGCTTACAGCTGGCATCAATGGAGTGAGGCAGAGACAAATCATGAAATCGACGTGGTCAAAACTGTCGATAGCTTTGTTGCGCAAGCTTCAATTACAGCCAAAGCTTCTATTCACGTTAATCAGATTTTTAGTGAAGTATACAAGACAGAACTGCTTAGTTTAATACAGACCCCCAATACCCAAGTTGAGAATAATTTACGCCAAAAAATGAAAAAGAATTTTTTCAATCTTACCGGATACATGCTAGTCGATGATCAAGGGGATCTGCTATTTTTAGAAGGCCCTTTATTAGGTGACAACGAAGCCCAATTAATAAAGAAGTCCGTTGACGATAGCGATTACAGTAATCGATTTTTTGCCCATCATTTCGGTGACACCGGTGGTTTTTATAGCATAACGTGGATAAACGAGAACGATCGTCATTACGGATTTATTGTACGCAGACCGTATAATAAATTCTCTAGCATAATCTATGACGGTGGTTTTTCAGGGTATCAACTGGCACTTTATGATCAAAAGATAAAGCGTGTGATCATAACTGAAAACAAGTACCTATCGGATAAAAATTCGATTCCACTTGATAGTTTGAAAGATCGTATTGAATACAGCCAAAAAATTTCTGCATCCCCTTGGGAGTTACTCGCCATACGCGACCCGCATCATGTGCAATCCTTACTTTTAAAAACGTTTTTACCCAGTCTTTTTATTTTAATAACTTATTTATTCATCTCACTTGTTTTATATATGTATCTGCGCTCGATGGCACAAAAGCAATTCATCGAATCTTCCGTACGTCGCCACGTTGAACAACGCGCTGAGAAATCATTAATGTCGATTGATGAAGGCATTATTACAACCGACAACCTAAAAATAATTACTTACATAAACCCCAAAGCCAGCCAAATATTCGGTCGTCTGGGTCACTTTCAAGTGGTCGGTAAAAAGTTAGATGTACTTTGGCCAGATGAGAACTCTCTCTGGGATAAAGACTTATCGTTTGAAGATCAGGAGCTTTTACAGGAAGAACAACGTGAGTTACATATTAAGATCGATAATGACAATCTTATTTTAGAACAATCTTATAATTTATTGTATGAAAATAAAAAAATTTCCGGTGTCGTTTGGTTGCTGCGTGATGTAACAGATAATGTAATTAATCGCAAAATATTAGAAGAAAGCCGCACACGTTATAAAGCTATTTATGATGACTCGTCCATCGCACATTGTATTATTATTTTCCCTCAAGATAATGGTGTTAATAATGGGCCTATAAACATTATCAATGCAAACCATGCTGCGATTAGATTGTTCCATGCCGATAACCAGCAGCACTTAATTCATGTTTTTCCACAATTAATGTCGCATCAAACGGGTTCTTTACAGCAAAACATACAATCAACCTTAGATGAAAAAAGAAACTGGAGTGAATTTGAACTTAAAGTGACTGACTTTTTAGGCAATGATTTGGTGCTTTGGGTGAATGTAAGCTTCTATGCAAACAGTGATCAGCACGCGCTAATCACCTTCATCGATATGACGGAACGTAATAAAGCAACCGCAGAGCTGTATCAAAGAGAGCAGTTCTGGGCAAAGATCATGGATCAAATTGTCGACATGATTTATGTCCTCTCCCTCGACGATAGCCTTGTTCCTCACGTTGAATATCGAAATAGCAGCATCAATAAATTATTTGGACTGCCTGAGCCCACCAGCACAGCAACAATTCATGCCAATCTAAAGTTTCATCCTGATGACCATGAAAAAATATTTCTGTTAATGAAAAAAACTCGTAATCTTTCTGATGAAGAGACCGCGGTAGAAACGTGTAGAGTAAAAGATGGCAAAGGTTATTGGAGAATTATTCGTTTTACCAATAGCGCGTTTGATTTTGATAGCGCAGGTTTAGTGTGTCGCTATGTTAGTTCGATACGTGATGTAACCGAAGAAGAAGAACAGCAAATAATATTAATCGAGAATGAGCGTCGTTATCGATTATTAGCCGAGAATGTAGTGGATGTAATTTGGGCGGTTAATAGCCATTTAGATTTTACGTTTATAAGCTCTTCTATCTATTCAATGCTGGGCTATAGACCCGATGAAATTTACAATGGCGCAATTAAAAATGTAATAAACCGAGGCGATCTAAGAAAAATTGATAAGCGCATTCAAGTAGCCTTAAAGAAAACGTTAGACCGTGAATATAAAGGCAGTGACTCTATTTTCAAGATGGACATTCAAGCCACTTGTAAAAGTGGGCAACAATTAATTATTGAGATCCAGGCAAATTACCTTTGGGATGAGAATAAAAACCTTGAAGGGATTTTTGGTATTGTGCGTAACGTGACCACCGCCCGCCAAACTGAACGTGAATTAATATTAGCAGGACAAGTATTCAATAACAGTACCGAAGCCATTTTTGTAACCGATAACAATGGTTATATCATTAATGCAAACCCTGCTTTCTTTGAGGCGAGTCAATTCACTATAGATGAGATGCGCGGCCTAAGACCCGATGCAATGATTAACTCAAATATGCATGGGCCTGATTTATATGCAGAGGTCGGCCAGGCGATTGCTAAAGATAGTTATTGGCAAGGTGAGATTCATTATCTTCGAAAGAATGGTGAAGAGCGTGTTAGTTGGACGGGTATCTCTGCGACTCGCAGCCGCTCAGGGAAAGTTCAAAACTTAATTATTATTATTTCAGATATTACTGAACGTAAAGTGATTGAACGCCGAATTCATAATCTTGCCTATTTTGACCCGCTCACGGGCTTGCCTAATCGCACACAGATGTATGAGCGCTTAGATAAAATGGTCATCTCTGCGAGCAAAACCAATACCTGCATTGCGGTTTTGTTCTTAGATCTAGATCGATTTAAACCTATTAATGACTCCATGGGACATCCTGCTGGCGACTTAGTATTAAAAGAAGTGGCCAATCGCTTACACAACTGCATTAAACGACAAGACTTAGTATCGCGTATGGGGGGGGATGAATTTACCATTGCTCTGAGTGATCAAAAGAATTCCGATAGCGCTGCTAATATCGCGATCAAGGTTGGAGAACGAATTTTACATTCGCTACAGCAACCCTTTTTTATTGAGCAAAAAGAATTATTTTTAACGGCAAGCCTGGGTATTGCAATATTCCCTGACGATGGCAAAACCGTGACGGAGCTATTAAAGAATTCTGACATGGCCATGTATCACGCTAAAGATGATGGCCGTAATAATTTGCAATTCTTTGATGAGCAGATGAATAAGAAAGCCGTTGAATTATTAGAAATGGAAAACGACTTACGTTATGCCATTGATCGCGGTGAATTAGAGCTCTACTACCAACCACAATACGCTACCGCTGACTGCGCTATGCAGGGTGTTGAGGCCCTATTACGCTGGCATCATAAGACTAAAGGAATGATCCCTCCCAGTTTATTTATTCCTATTATTGAAGATACGGGACTGATTATTCCAATCGGAGAATGGGTATTACGCCAAGCTTGCAGCGATATGGCTAAATGGCAAAAAAATAATATTGGCGTCAATCGTATTGCCATTAACGTTTCAGCGCGTCAGTTTAAACAGCCTGGTTTTATTGACCTAGTAAAAGAGGTGATTACTGAGAGCGCAATAAATCCTAACCAACTTGAATTAGAGCTTACGGAAAGTATATTAATCGATAATTTAGAGCATACACTCGATATTTTAACTCAGTTGCGCACGATGGGTGTGCGCATGGCGATTGATGATTTTGGTACTGGCTACTCTTCTCTGAACTATTTAAAACAATTCCCTGTTGATACGTTAAAAATCGACCAGAGCTTTATTCGTAACTTACCCGACAATAAAGACGATACTCAGATTACACGAACGATCATTTCAATGGCTCATAACTTAGGTTTAGGCGTGATTGCAGAAGGCGTGGAAACAAAAGAACAACTGGAATTTTTACAACAAGTTCAATGTGAAGAAGTACAAGGCTTTTACTTTAGCAAACCAATTCCCGACAGTGCCTTGGTTAAATTGATTAACAAAGACAGTACGGGAGGCATATAATACCGGTCATAATTTCGACACTAAAACCTAATCAAACAGCCAATTTGGGTCTGTGTTCATCATAATTAGCCTTCGTGAAGAACAGTCATACTCTTTATGACAGCTTTTCATGTGTCAGTCCCTCCACTTTGATGTAGAATGCGGCCCATAAATTATCTTATCTGATCAGAACCCTTATACGAGGAATCTCCGTATGTTTAGCCGTGA
>JBNMOT010000095.1:0-13233 GCA_051275515.1 Oleispira sp.
CTATCGATGCAAACAACTATGAAGATGCACAAGCTGCATTGACTAATGCAATGCCTTACATCGACAAGATGGTTACTAAAGGTATTTTGCACAAGAACAAAGCCGCTCGTACTAAGAGCCGTCTAAATACGACAGTACTAGCCCTTAAAGGCTAATTGCTCAGTATTTAAATTAAGACCAAGCTCTCTCAGCGGAGGGATCTTAGGACTTAAACAAAAAAACCAGCTTCGGCTGGTTTTTTTGTGTCTGTGGTTTATCAAAAAAATGTATAGTATAACCATGAACACAATCACAAATGGTTAGGGGTACACAATGGATCCATATAACGATACCTTCACAACGCCTTTAGAAATGCTTTATCAGTGGAACGAGCAAGTTCCAGAGCGAACCTTTTTACACCAACCTATCAATGGCCAATACACAAGGTATACCTGGTCACAGGTCAATGATAAAGCGCGTCGCCTAGCCTCTGCTCTGCTCGCTCAAGGCTTGGTAAAAGGCGACCGTGTCGCTGTTTTATCTAAAAACTGTGCCGAATGGTTTATCAGCGATTTCGCGATTCAATTAGCCGGTCTTATTAGTGTCCCTCTCTACCCGACGCAAACACCTGACGCGCTAGAATATGTTTTAAAACACAGCGCCTCTAAAGCGATTATTATCGGCAAGCTCGATAATGCTCAAGCAATGGAACCCGGCATTCCCGAGGGTATTATCCGCATAGGGATGCCCTATGCCATTGACCTTAGAATTGATCAGCATTGGGACAAGCTACTTAATAGCGTAGAGCCTATTACGGCAAGCCCCATTCACCCGATGGATGATTTAATGACCATCATCTACACATCGGGCACTACCGGTAATCCTAAAGGCGTAATGCATACGTATAAGACGTTTAGTTTCGGCGCACAAAACGCCGTTAAATTATTAAACATTAATAAAGATGATCGTTATTTATCTTTTTTACCGCTGTCACATATTGCTGAACGCTTTATGGTACTAAGCTGCTCAATTTATGGTTGCAGCAATGTTTTTTTCGCTGAATCGTTAGAGACGTTTAGTAATGATTTACAAGCGGCTCGGCCAACCTTATTTTTTGCAGTACCCAGACTTTGGCAAAAATTTCAGCAGACAATAAACAACCAACTACCGCAAAAGAAATTAGCACTTTTATTGCGTATTCCGCTGATCAACAAACTCATTCAAAATAAAATCAAAAAAGGCATGGGGCTAGACCAGGCAAGAATCCTGATTTCGGGTGCTTCACCCATCCCATTAAGCTTATTGAAATGGTACGCCGACATAGGCATCGAAATTAACGAAGGCTACGGCATGACAGAAAACCTAGCCTACGGCCCAAGCTTTAATTTACCCGGCGCAGTCAAGATTGGCTCTGTGGGTTCAATCACGGCCATGCCCTATACCGAAACAAAGATCACAGCAGAAGGTGAGATCATTACGCGATCGCCTGCCTTGATGACAGGGTATTATTTAGAGCCTGAAAAAACTGCAGAGGCCATTCGTGATGGCTGGTTTCATACCGGCGATAAAGGCGAAATCGATAGCGAAGGGTTTTTAA
Source organism: Oleispira sp. (assembly GCA_051275515.1). Taxonomy (GTDB): domain Bacteria; phylum Pseudomonadota; class Gammaproteobacteria; order Pseudomonadales; family Oceanobacteraceae; genus Oleispira. The sequence continues at coordinate 1,577 of JBNMOT010000095.1, forward strand.
ACATTACCGGCCGTATTAAAGACGCCTTTAAAACCAGCAAAGGTAAATTTATTCAGCCCAATAAAATTGAATCCCTGCTGCAGCACAGCCCATTAATAGAACAGGCCTGTGTCTTAGGGTCTGGAGCACCTCAGCCTATCGGCTTAATTGAACTGTCAGACGCTGGGCAAAAGCTCGCAAGAGAAGATAAAGACGCCGTCGACGCTAGTTTAAAAGAAACACTTAAAGAGGTTAATGAACAACTAGAACATCACGAAATCCTTGAGCGCTTATTTATAATGGCGGATGCTTGGACGCCTGAGAATGGGGCAGTAACGCCAACCATGAAGATCAAACGCAATGTAATAGAAAAACGCTACTCTGCTCTGTGCGAAAAACACAGCAATAACAAAGCTAACGTTATTTGGGCACCTGCTCAACTATAAGTACAGAAAGTGCTAGAAAGAAGGATTAAAACTAAATTTCAGTTTTAATCCTTCTTTCGCAATGCAGTAACAACCTCGCCACCGATACCCCAATTATCAGTATTCACCTCGTCAATTACCACAACCGTCGTAGCTGGATTTTTATTTAGCACATCGACCAACAACTGAGTCGCTCCTGCAATCAAGGCCGCCTTTTGCTCTGGTGTTACTTGCTCGTCGGTTATTTTGATATTTACATAAGGCATAGTATTTCCTTTCTTTAGTTTCTTCTTAAAAGTTAATTTCACGTATTACTACGTTTAAAAAATCGACTATGAGCAAGCCAAGCGCCAAGACTCACCAATACCAAGCCGATGATTAGCGCTTCTGATATTGGCTCATTAAATATCACAATTGCAGCGACTCCTGAAATCACAGGAACAATTGACATAACAGCCCCCATGTTTGACGGCCCAATATTTTGCACCGCTTTAACATAAAAAATCATCTGTACAATCGTTGCCATAATACCTTGGTAAAAAGCTTGTAATAAAATATCTTCCCAACTTGCACTCGATATCGCTTTCGGTAAAAAAGCGATATAAACCGGTAGATAAAACAAACTGGTCAGCAAGGCTAAACTCACCGTGACTTGCCACGGAGTGATCTGCCAACGCTTAATCAATACTGAAAAAAGAGCCCAGAAGAATGCGGCGGCTACCAGCCAACCATCCCCTAACAAAGTAGTCATATTAAAATTGATTGCGCCGGTGAATACGCCTAATTCACCGGCAAATAAAATAATAATGCCAAGAGTAATAATCCCAATGCCTAACCATTTTTGCAGTCCATGGGATTCTTTATTAATTAAAAATGATAATACGATAATAAATAACGGCATCATGCCCGGTAATAAAATCGCGGCATGAGAAGCCGATGCCAGTTGAAAACCACTAAAAGCACACAGGGCATACGCTAAGCCACCCACCAAACTACAAATAATTAAACGAGGAGTGAATAATTCAAATCGAAACTTAAACCACCAGATAGGCAATAATATAGCCGCACACGTAGTATAACGAATGGCAATAACATCAAATACCAACAACTCGCTCAAACCACCCATGCGTGATACTAGAATAAATCCCGCCCAAATAAGCGCCGCTGCAAAAGCAAAAATATAGCCTTGCTGTCGTATGTTAATATTCTGTTCGTTCACACAACTCTCTTACTTAAAATATTCGAAAATTTTCTATTATTTATACTGCCGTAATTTTCTATTTTAAAGCGGTACCCAAAACACATTATTTAGCAGGACCAACAAAAAAGTGGGCCATACGATTACCCACCAACAACGCTAAAACAAAGATCAAAATATCTTCTTGCCCCGTCATCACATTTAATAACGCCGGGCCAGGACACAAACCCACCATCCCCCAACCAATCCCAAACAATGCGGCACCCATCAATAAGCGAGCATCTATTACCGTTACGCTAGGTCTATAAAAAACTTTATGAAACCAAGGCTGCTTCAGGTTACTGGAGAAGTGATAGGCCAAAGCAAAAATCACAATGGCAGACGCCATCACCGCAATAAGTGCTGGCTGCCAATCACCAAAAACATCCAGAAAACCACGAACTTTAGCCGGGTTAGCCATACCCGATATCAGCAGACCCAAACCAAATACAATGCCTGCAAAAAGTGGAGTGATAATCGTCATAATTTTATTTTTCATTTTATTCTCCCCCCGCCATTACATTATTCATAATGAATACCGTCAATATACCAAAGGCCATAAAAGTACAGGTCGCCACCATTGAACGTATCGACAAGCGGCCACTGCCACACACACCATGACCCGACGTACAGCCATTACCGATATAGGTGCCCATACCGACTAGAATGCCGGCGACGGTGAGAATAATTCGATTGTCCGTCATGTGCATTTCAGGCGACCCTGAGAAATAGACATACCCAGGGTAGGCCAATAACAAACCGATGAAGAAATATAAACTCCAAGCTCTATTACCGTGACGAAGTAAAAATAGATTAGCGACAATACCAGAGATGCCAGCGATGCGACCCATACCCAACCACAAAACTGCCGCGGCAATACCAATCAGAGCACCCCCTGCAAGTTCATCCCACATAACAACCCCTCCTCTTTTATATACATCACTATTAAAACCAACTGACCACATTACGCATTAATTCTAAGCTAGCAAACCTTTTGATCTTTGCAAACCCTTACTTGCTACGCTCCCATAAATATGGATTAATACATCTCATATTTTTTCACTAGGCTCGACACTGTGAACGTAAAGCACCTATTGGCGCTCCTTATTATTATCAGTAATACGTTCATTAATAGCGTCTGGGCTTCTGTACACCTGATCGCAAATGAACACAGTGGTTTAGAGACGCCTCACCTGCATATTGTGTCTGATTTAAAAACGCTTCTAGACTTTGGTAGCGAACTGAACGAATCAGCCGCTGAAATCGAAGATACCCACTTTCATCTTTTAAGCGACTTAACGACTCAACATTCGGGTAACGATAGTTTTAAAGCGCGTTTGAATATAAGCAGCTCGATTCAACACTACCATACCCTTACCTACAGTCCCCCTATTCCACCTCCTACCGCACGTTCATAACACCCATTATTAAACCCGTCTAATCATCATTTTTTCATAGCCTTGTGCTATGTGGGATATTCATGAACACTCATCGAGTCCGTGCCCACGTGGGGATGGTATTACTTGCGTGCAGTTTACCGGTTGCCAGTTTGCCGGTTGACAGTACCTCAGGCAATGTCGAAAATGCCCATAGTGAAATCAAGCAAACACCGCCTAGCCTGTCATTAAAATATGCGCTGCAACTGACCTTGCAAAAAAATCCTCAACTGAAAGCATACCCTTATTATGTTCGCCAACTTGACGGTGAAATGATTCAAGCCAACATAAGCCCATCACCCAATGCCAAGATTGAGTTGAGTTTAGATGAAGCGACCCTCACCTTAAGTCAGAACATTGAGTTGGGTGATAAGCGCAATACTCGAGTCGTCTTTACTCATGCAAAGCAAGAGCGGCTTCAAGCCGAATTTGAAATAACCCGATTAGATGTACTCGCTGAAACTAGCCGCCGCTATTATCAACTACTGGCTTTGCAAAAGCAGAAAATATTACTTTCTACTCGCATTGGGCAAGAAGAACGCGCACTCAAAATAATCAATACAAGAGCAAAGGCAGGCTCTGTTACCCAAGCTGATGTAATAACAATGGCTCTTGGCTTAGCGCGTTCTACAAACAGATTAGAACAACTGGATTTTGAGATCATATTACAGAGCAACGCGCTCAGTGCGATGTGGTTAGGGCTAGATCAAACGGGGGTTCACAATACTGGTTTTAAAGTACTACGGGGCAACCTATCTCAACTCCCAAAATTACCCGATGATAAAACGTTAACCGATACGATAACGCAAGGGATTAATCAACTGCCTGATTATCGGTATCAGATTGCTCTTTCTCGCCTAGCCGATAGTCGCGTATCGTTAAACCAAGCAAAGGGGCAGTCAGACATCCATCTAGGGGTAGGACTGCGCCATAACGACGCTAGTGGCGACCAAAGTTTAGTATTAACCGCCTCCATGCCACTGAGTTTTAACAACCCCAACCGCGGCCGTATCGCCAGCGCTCACGCTCAGCAAGCGTTAAGCTATGAGCAACTTGAATTAAAGCGTCAACAGTTATCCATTGAACTTGCTCGCATCCAGACCCGATTGAAAAAAGAACAACAGTTGGCAAAACGTATTAATGACGACTTATTACCACTGGCCAGTGAGTTGCTCAGCACCACTCAAAAAGCCTATCGACGAGGGCAGTACAGTGTTTTGCAATGGATCGATGCACAAAATAAAGTATTCAATTTAGAGCAGGACTTAATCAATAGCCAAGTCCGTATTTTCAACCAAGTATTAGAACTGGAACGTATTTTAGGCCAGTCAATTGTTAGTACTCCATAAGGTTTTTATAATGAATGTATTATCCAAAATAATGACGCCCTTTATTTTCATTTTGGCACTTCTGGGAAGTAGTATTGTGAGTAACGTATTGGCCAGCGATGAACATGAAGACCATCAAGAAGAACATTCTGATAGCACTGAAATATCGCCTTATTATATAAAAGTGTCAGGCATAAAGTCAGAATTATCAGGGCCACAACAGCTTGTTACAATCGATACCCTTTTTGGCGTAATCGCTCCCGTACAAGATCAGGTGTTTAGTCTTCACGCGGCCTTCCCTAGCATGGTTGAAAAAGTGTTTGTTCAGGTCGGCGATCAAGTAAAAAAAGGCCAAGTACTCGCACGTCTAAACAACATTCAAACATTACAAAGTTACTCATTAAAAAGCCCCTCGAAAGGCGAAGTTACCTCACGCTCTGTCAATACGGGCAATCGTATTGATGCAGAAGAAATATTACAGGTCAGTGATTTATCCAAAGTATGGGTTAACTTATCGGCCTTTCCAGAAAATGTTGAACGCTTGACGAAAGGCCAGCAAGCCAAAATTTACGACCTTCACGATCACGAACACGCCCTCGGAGAAATCAGTTATATTGCTCCAAAAATGAGCGGTGGTCACATCGCGCGCGCGCGTGCGATTATTGATAATAAACAAGGCCATTGGCGCCCTGGCATGCACGTAAAAGCAGATGTCAGAATTTCAACTCGCAATGTTCCTGTTGCGGTAAAGATGGATGCCTTGCAAACCATGGAAAATAAAACCGTGGTATTCAAACGTCATAACAATAGATTTGAAGCGACTCCTGTAGAAGTCGGCGAGAAAGATGGCCAGTGGGCAGAAATACTTTCAGGTTTAAACGTTGATGAAAATTATGTGAGTGAAAATAGTTTTCTAGTAAAAGCGGATATTTTAAAAAGTGGTGCCAGCCATGACCATTAATCATTTAATCACCTTCGCCATTGAAAGGCGTTGGCTAGTCATGGTCCTAACATTATTGCTAGCCGCGCTCGGTATCTATAAAACCACGCAACTACCCATTGATGCCGTGCCTGACATCACTAACATACAAGTTCAAATTAACAGTTCAGCACCCGGCTATTCTCCCCTAGAAGCAGAACAACGTATCAGCTATAGCATTGAAAATGCCATGGCGGGTATTCCTAAGCTGGATTATACCCGTTCACTATCTCGCTATGGATTATCTCAAGTCACCGTGATTTTTAATGAAGGCACTGATATTTATTGGGCACGCCAGCAAATTAGTGAGCGCCTACAAAGTATCAAGGGTGAGTTACCTGCCGGCATCGAACCTAAACTGGGTCCCGTTGCCAGCGGACTCGGTGAGATTTTCACCTATGCGGTACAAGCGGAATACGATGCCATCACCGAGAACGGAAAACCCTATAGTGCTGAAGACTTAAGAACCATTCAAGACTGGATCATTCGTCCACAGCTAGTAAAAGTCCCAGGCATTACCGAAATTAATAGCATGGGCGGCTATATCCGTGAATATCAAGTTGCGCCTAATTTAGGAAAACTGTTAGCGTACAAAGTCACCATTAATGATTTGGTTAATACCCTAGAAAATAACAACCAAAACTCCGGTGCCGGTTACATCGAACGTAACGGCGAACAGTGGTTAATTCGTTCACCGGGCCAACTGAATAATCTAGAAGAGATTGCTCAACTCGTCGTTACCCGTCGTGACGATGCTCCTGTTCGCATTAAAGATTTAGCCGACGTGAAATACGGCAAAGAACTCAGAACCGGTTCGGCTACGTTTAGTGGTGAAGAAACAGTACTGGGGACGGCCTTTATGCTGCTGGGTGAAAATAGCCGCACGGTTTCAAAAGCCGTGGCGAAAAAACTAAAAGAGATTAACGATTTTTTACCGCCCGGTATTAAGGCCGTTCCTCTTTACGATCGCACTACCCTCGTTGATAAAACCATCGCAACCGTACGCACCAATTTATTTGAAGGTGCGATCTTGGTTATCGCTGTTTTGTTTGCTCTGCTAGGAAATATTCGTGCCGCGTTTATCGTGGCCTTGGTCATTCCATTAAGTATGTTATTTGCAATCACCGGCATGGCTATGAATCGTGTCTCTGGCAACCTCATGAGCTTGGGTGCTATTGATTTTGGAATAATAGTTGATGGTGCAGTGATCGTGGTTGAAAACGCATTACGGCGCTTAGGATTAGCCCAGAAAAAATACGGCCGTTTATTAACACTGCAAGAACGTTTATTAGAAGTCACCGTAAGCACCAAGGAAGTATTCCGTCCGGCAGTATTTGGTATGTTAATTATCATGCTGGTGTATTTACCTATTTTTGCGCTCGCGGGTATTGAAGGTAAAATGTTCCACCCGATGGCATTTACCGTTGTGGCTGCTTTATTGGGCGCATTAATTTTCTCGATTACGTTTGTCCCAGCGGCCGTCGCAATTTTTGTGAAAGGCCGCATTAGCGAAGAAGAAAATAGTGTCATGAACAAGGCACGCAAGCTCTATCAACCGTTGTTAAAAACCGCCTTAAATAATAGCCCTATCGTTTTTGTTACCGCGATTCTACTGATCTCTGCAACCGCTTATCAATCGACTCGACTGGGCAGCGAGTTCTTGCCGCAATTAGATGAACACGACATTGCCCTGCACGCTATGCGCATTCCGGGTACGGGCATACAGCAAGCCACTGAAATGCAGTTACTGTTAGAAAAACGCATTATGGAATTTCCAGAAGTGAAGCACGTATTCTCTAAAATCGGCACCGCTGAAATTGCAACCGATCCTATGCCACCCAATGTTGCCGATACGTTCTTAATTCTGAAACCGATCAAAGATTGGCCCAATCCAGAAAAACCAAAGCGACAACTGGTTGATGAAATTCGTGTGGCCATTGAAGAAATTCCGGGTAATAACTACGAGCTCACTCAACCCATTGAAATGCGTTTTAACGAACTCATCTCGGGTGTACGTGCCGATGTCGCCTTAAGAATTTACGGTGACGATTTAGAAACCCTCGCTCAAATAGGCGGCCAAGTATCTCAACTGTTAGCGCAAGTCTCTGGCGGTCAAGACGTGCGTATGGAACAAGCGAAAGGCTTGCCGATGATTTCTGTTGTACCGCAAAGAGATCACTTAGCGTTGCTCGGCTTATCCATTACCGATGTGCAAGAGACACTTCGCTCTGCAGTGAGTGGGATTGAAACGGGATTAATTTACGAAGGCGATCGTCGTTTTAAATTGTTAGTACGCATGGATGAAAGCTTAAGCAAAGACCCTAAAGCACTGGCGCAGATTCCCGTAGCGATCCCTTACCCTAGAAGCCCAGATGATGAAAAATCAGAGTTGGACTATGTGCCACTCAGTGAAATCGCCGACATCATAGTGATACAAGGGCCAAATCAAATAAACCGTCAAAGTGGCAAACGCAACATCGTTGTTAGCGCCAACGTGGAAGACCGTGACCTAGGTTCTTTTATTGCTGAAACTCAAACGCTTATGCGCAACGAACTGAAACTGCCCGCAGGGTATTGGTTAGAGTACGGCGGTACTTTTGAACAGCTAGAGTCTGCTAGCCAACGCTTAAGTATCGTTATTCCCATAACCTTGATACTTATTCTAGGGCTGCTTTACAGCGCCTTTAGCTCAATACGCGATACGCTGATTATTTTCACTGGCGTTCCACTTGCACTAACCGGTGGCATCATCGCGTTAACGCTAAGAGATATGCCACTATCAATTTCTGCTGGCGTTGGCTTTATAGCGTTGTCAGGGGTGGCCGTCTTAAATGGCGTAGTTATGCTGTCGTTTATTAAAGAACTACGTGAGAGTGGTTTAAAATTAGCTGAAGCCGTATGGGAGGGAGCAAGTCAACGCTTACGCCCTGTATTGATGACGGCGTTAGTAGCCAGCCTTGGCTTTGTGCCCATGGCGTTCAATACCGGCACCGGAGCAGAAGTTCAACGACCGCTAGCAACCGTGGTAATTGGCGGAATTATCTCTTCGACACTGCTAACGCTTGTGGTATTACCAACCCTTTATCAGTGGGTCTATTCTCGCGTTAAGGGGCGTGTTTAATAGCGCTTTGTTAAAGTAAAATTTAATAGATTCTTAAAACAAAAAAGCCCAATCAAATATATGATTGGGCTTTTTGTACGCATGCAAAGGACACTAATAAAAGATTCCCACTTAGCATTAGTCAATAATAACAGGCGCAAAAGATTTAACTAAATCATCAACCGCTTTCATCTGCGCCAAGTAAGGCTCAAGCTTATCTAATGGCAATGCACATGGGCCATCACATTTAGCGTCATCAGGATGTGGGTGAGCTTCTAAGAACAAACCCGCAATGCCCAATGCCATACCCGAACGTGCCAGCTGGAAAGCTTGAGCACGACGCCCGCCAGCAGAATCCGTTCGACCACCCGGGCGTTGTAATGCGTGAGTCGCATCAAAGATCACGGGCGCCTGAATTTTCATGTCATCCATGCCCAGCATATCGACCACTAGGTTATTATAACCAAAACTAGAACCGCGTTCGCACAACATCACTTTTTCATTACCCGCGTCTTTAAACTTAGTAATGATGTGACGCATTTCGTGGGGTGCTAAAAACTGAGGCTTTTTAATATTAATCGCTGCCCCTGTTGCGGCCATAGCAACAACAAGATCCGTTTGACGGGCCAAGAACGCAGGCAACTGGATGATATCAACCACTTCCGCAACCGGCGCGGCTTGATGCGGCTCATGCACGTCGGTAATAATTGGAACGTTAAACGTCTTTTTGATTTCTTCAAAAATCTTCAAGCCTTCTTCCATACCTGGGCCACGGTAAGAATTGATAGACGAGCGATTCGCTTTATCAAAAGACGCTTTAAAGACATAAGGAATGCCAAGCTTTTCAGTCACTTTCACGTATTGCTCACACGTACGCATGGCGAGATCACGGCTTTCTAAAACGTTAATGCCACCAAATAATGTAAACGGTGCATCGTTATCAATCGTAAGATTCTGTACTTGAACGGACTTAATCATTGTGTCTTCCTTATTCTTAGTTTGTTGTGCTTACGGTTACAGCACCACTAAATTATCAATGTGTATTAACTCAGCTTCGCCAACATAACCTAACAGCTCCTGCTGTTGTGCACTGGTTTTGCCACACAATTTTTGCGCTTCGCTGTGGTCGAAATTAATCAACCCTTTCGCAATTATTTGTCCCTTACCATCTAAGCAAGCAACCACTTCACCCCGCCGGAAAATACCTTTTACCGCTTTAACACCCACGGGTAATAAACTGTTGTTGCCTTTTTTCAATGCTTGTACCGCACCGTCATCAAGAATAAGCTCACCCGAATGCTGTAAATGCCCGGCAATCCATTGTTTACGTGCCACTTCTGGCTCGGTATCAGCAACCAACAGCGTACCAATTTTTTCTTTAGCGCGCAGTCGTATTAATACATTGTCAATGCGCCCACCCACAATCACCGTATCGGCGCCCGAACGCGCAGCCACAGCAGCGGCCTTCACCTTAGTAATCATGCCACCACGCCCTAATACACCACCATCGCCTGCCATACTGGCAAACGATTCATCCGATGCACGGCCTTCGGTAATTAATTCGGCATCATCATTATGGCGAGGATCTTTAGTAAACAAACCATCTTGATCGGTGAGAATAACCAAGGTATCGGCTTCTACTAAGTTAGCAACCAAAGCACCTAAGGTATCGTTATCACCAAAACGAATCTCGTCGGTGACCACGGTATCGTTTTCATTCACGATCGGCACAACGCCCATTGCAATTAACGTACGCAAGGTTGAACGCGCATTAAGATAGCGTTGGCGATTGGATAAATCAGCGTGGGTTAATAAAATTTGTGCGGTATGTTTATTATGCTGCTGAAAAGCAGTTTCGTAAGCTTGTACTAGACCCATTTGGCCAACGGCCGCCGCGGCTTGTAACTGATGAACCTCACTAGGGCGTGAAGTCCAACCTAAGCGCGACATCCCTTCGGCAACCGAGCCAGAAGAAACCAAGACGACTTCAATACCTTGCGACATCAAATCGGCTATTTGATCCACCCAAGCTTGAATGCCTAGGCGATTAAGACCTTTGCCGTCGTTCGTAAGCAGAGCACTACCAATTTTAATAACCCAACGTTGACCGCTAACAAGGCGGTCTCTGGCGGTATTTAAATCAACAACTGGTTTCATTGCTCTCATGCTCACTTATTTTTATAGGCGCAGTTCATGAATCGCTCTGGTAAGCGATTACTCTTGAACCCACTCAACTTCTACATCGTAGTCATCATCATCGTCATCGTCCAAACCAGCCTTACGAGCTGCGGCGCGTTGACGACGGAACTCAGACAATTCTTCCATACGATCGCGAGACTCTTGCTCAACGGTTTCACGTTCTTCAACAATCTGAGCAGCGAACTCTGGATCTTCCCCCGCACGTTCACGGCGAGCTTCAATGTAATCCATAATGTCATTGGTCAGCGGCTTAGTGCCGTCACCGGTCAACGCTGAAATTTGGTACACTGGGCCTTTCCAGCCTGTTTTTTCCAACAAGTCCTGACACAATGCTTCATGTTCATCTTCTGAAACAAGATCTAACTTGTTCAAGACCAACCAGCGATCACGCTCGGCAAGTGCTGGCGAGAAACGCTGCAACTCACGACTAATTGATAGCATGTTATCAGCCGGATCGGTTTCATCAAACGGTGCCATATCAACGATATGCAACATGAGCTGAGTACGCACAAGGTGCTTCAAAAAACGAATACCTAAACCCGCACCGTCTGAAGCGCCTTCGATCAGACCAGGGATATCGGCAATCACAAAGCTTTTATATTGTCTTACCGATACCACACCCAAGTTAGGCACTAAGGTAGTAAACGGATAATCAGCCACTTTCGGCTTAGCCGCAGAGACTGAACGGATGAACGTCGACTTACCGGCATTCGGTAACCCAAGCAAACCCACATCGGCGAGTACTTTCATTTCAAATTTAATATTACGCGACTCACCAGGCTGGCCTGGCTTAGTCTGACGTGGGGCACGGTTCACTGACGATTTAAAACGAGTATTACCCAGTCCGTGGAAACCACCACGAGCAACCATTAAGCTTTGCTTGTCTTCTGCGAGGTCACCTAGAATTTCAAGGGTATCTTCATCAATAACGGTAGTACCAATAGGCACTAACAAAGTAATGTCTTCGCCCATGT
>JBNMOT010000096.1:0-13037 GCA_051275515.1 Oleispira sp.
ATTGTGTTTAAAAACCAATTCTGCAGCCTGAATAAAAACAGGGCAAAGCTTTTCTACTTCACTGCCGCGGCTACCTGGCATTAAACAGACGACCTTTTTGCCTTGCTCTATATTAAAAACCTGGCGTGCATCTTCGGGATTATGTTCAAAAGGAATGCCATCGGCTAAATTGTGGCCTACAAAACTCACAGGCACATCATGCTGCTGATAAAACTTTGCTTCAAATGGAAACAAGGTCAGCATCAAATCAACTGACTTTTTGATTTTATGAATACGTTTAGGACGCCATGCCCATACTGAAGGACTGACATAGTGAACCGTTTTGATACCCGACTGTTTTAATTTATATTCAAGCTGGGTATTAAACTCAGGGGCATCAATGCCAATAAAGACATCCGGCGGATTTTCCTGCCAATGTTGAACGAGTTTTTTACGAACTTTTAATAATTCGAATAACCGGCCTAATATTTCTACTAAGCCCATTACGGCAAGGCGTTCCATCGCAACAAAAGACTTAAAGCCTTCTGCTTCCATTAGTGGACCGCCAATACCTTCAAACGTCGCATCTGGATAATGTTTTTTCAACGCTTTCATTAAGCCGATGCCCAGCATATCACCAGAGGTTTCACCGACAACAATTGCAATACGCATTATCGAATAATACCGCGCGTCGCTTGTTCCAGTGACTCGAGCAACACTCTAACCGCATCATCTTGGTCGGCCAGTATTCTAATTTCAACCAAGGCTTCTTCTAAAGTCAACGCTTGACGATAAAGCGCTTTGTACGCTTTACGCAATAACTGAATCGATGTTTTTTCAAAACCGCGACGTTTTAAGCCTTCGATATTAATACCGTGAGGCTCAACTGGATAACCATTACAAATAACATAAGCAGGTATATCTTTTAATACGACAGAGCCAGCTCCCGTCATTGAATGACTGCCAATTTTGCAGAACTGATGAACCTGTGTTGCCCCACCCAAAATAACATAATCACCAATATGTACGTGGCCCGCAACGTTGGTATCATTGGCCATAATACAGTTATCACCCATCACAACATCATGAGCAATGTGGGTATTTACCATAAATAAGTTATTACTGCCGACTTTAGTTAAGCCTTTATCTTGAGTCGTACCTCGATGAAACGTGCACGCTTCACGAATAATATTATTGTCACCAATAATTAATTCGGTGGGTTCGTCGGCGTATTTTTTATCTTGGCATTCTTCACCGATCGACGAAAACTGGAAAATTTTATTATTCTTACCAATTTTTGTTGGGCCCTTAACAATAACATGGGGACCAATGACTGTTCCCTCGCCGATTTCTACACCGGGCCCTACCATGGACCATGGACCAATCTCTACATCTTCCGCAATAATTGCGCTAGGATCTATTACGGCTCTGGGATCAATCATCTTTATATATCCTTTTCGGCGCAAGTGATTTCAGCGCAACATACAACATCACCATCAACGAGGGCACGGCATGAAAATTTCCAAATCCCACGTTTACTATTAACGTATTCAGCTTCTAAATTAAGTTGATCACCCGGTATAACAGGCTTTTTGAAACGAACATGGTCCGCACCGGCAAAATAATAACTTGTTTTTTCCGTGCGTTTATCACCCAGCATATGTAAACCTAAGATCCCCGCAACTTGCGCCATGGACTCGAGGATTAATACGCCTGGCATAATAGGGTGCTGTGGAAAATGACCATTGAAAAATTCTTCATTAATGGTGACATTTTTAAGGGCTTTAATACTGCCTTCACTAGGTCCTTCAATGTCGATGGTATTCACACGATCTACCATCAAAAATGGGTATCGATGAGGGAGTAATTCTTTAATACCTTGGACATCCAAAGCGGGCATCATTTTCACCTTATAGATTTTTTTCTAATTTAATTAAGCGCCGAGCTATATCATCCAGCTGGCGGAAACGGGACGCACTTTTTCGCCACTCTTTAGCCGGCATCATTGCTGTGCCGGATGAGTATACACCCGATTCTTTAATAGATTTTGACACAAGTGTCATACCCGTAATATGCACACCGTCGGCTATGTCTATATGCCCAACAATGCCAACACCCCCGGCTATCGTACAATTTTTCCCAAGCGTCGTACTGCCCGCGATGCCTGCAGTACCGGCAATCGCGCAGTTGTCACCAATCACCACATTATGAGCAATCATTATCTGGTCATCGAGTTTTACACCGTTGCCTATTTGAGTATTACCCAGTGCGCCACGATCAATGGTTGTATTCGCACCAATTTCAACTTCGTTACCAATGCGTACACCCCCCAGCTGAGCGATTTTAACCCACTGACCGGCGTCTGGTGCAAAACCAAACCCATCAGCACCTACAACGCAACCCGAATGCAGAATACAGTCATTACCGACCACAACATCGTGATACATCACAACATTTGCATGTAATAGGCATTGCTCACCAATAATTGAATGATCGCTGATGACGCTATTAGGACCGATACGCGTTCCGGAACCTACTTGCACATACTCACCAATAACCACATTAGCGGCAATCGATACATCTTCTGCAATGCTTGCACTATTAGCAATCGTCGCGGAAGGATGAATGAACGCCGCTTGCGCCGGTAAGTTATTAAATAGCTGTGACAATTTAGCAAAACCCACGTAGGGATTACTCATCACTAAAGCCGACACAGGACATTCGTCTTGCATATCAGGGTGCAAAATTACTGCAGCAGCCTGAGTTGTCGCTAATTGGTTGCGATAACTCGGATTGGCTAAAAAAGTAACGTGTTCGGCACTGGCCAACTCCAAGGTTGAAATGCCCGACACAGATACCTGAGCATTATTCGTGATCAAAGTAGCACCAATTTTTTTAGCAATATCTGCTAAAGAGATAGCGTTTTGTGTCATTGTATTGACAAACCTTTGTTCTTTAATCTAGAGCGAAATCAACACAGTTGATTATTTTGTGTTTAATTTCTCAAGCAATAACTTAGTGATATCAGTGCCTGGACCGTTATAAATAATCATGTCAGGACGTACGACTAAGTCATACTTTTTCTCATCAATAATCGCTTTTAAAGCTATCTGCATCCTTGGTTCCATCGCTTTTGCAAGCTCTTGCAACTCTTGCTGCTCTGCTTTTTGCATATTTTGACGATGAAATTTATACGTTGTCGCTTTTTCTTCAAAACTATTTTTAATCTTACGACGCTCGTCTTCACTCATAATTTCGCCATCTTTAGCAATCTTATCTTGAATGCCTTTTAGTTCAGTTTCTAACTGACTGATCGTATCGATTTCATCTTGCTTGGCGGCACGAAACTTATCAACGGCGATTTTAGCTTCATCCGATGCCAATACCGCACGCTGCATATCGACAACGGCAATTTTCATTTCTGCCTGAGCAAAGCTTGCAGTCATTACCAATAAAGCTATTTGAAAAAAACGCATAATATTATATTCCTAATTATTATTTATGTGGTTAGTTTATAACTGCTTTGTATTAAACAGTTTGTATTAAAACACTTGCCCAAGAGAGAATTCAAACCCTTCGGTACGATCATCTTCTTTGTCATTTAATGGGAAAGAGTAAGTGAAAGTTAATGGCCCAATAGCCGTCACCCACGTTACACCAACACCCGTACTTAAACGCAGTTCTGAAAGATCAATGCCTTCATCACAAAACGGATGACTATTAAAATCAGGGGCTTCTACATCACTCGGTGTGAAGCATTGATCAGTAAACACATTACCCGCATCTAAGAAAAATACACTGCGTAATGAGCTGCGATCTTCAATAAATGGGAACGGAAAAATTAATTCCGTACTGCCTTCTACAAGTATATTGCCACCTAAAGCGGTAGCACTCTCAACATAAACAGGCGCTTGTACAACAGAACCATTAGACGCATTTGTTTTGTAGACGGGAACTAAACTAGCTGAATTGACAGCACGAACAATATCACCATCGGCATTTTCATAAAAAATATTACTTGCTGATTCACTGTCAACTTTCGGGAGTCCCAAGTTATCTGTTTCAAATATGGGGTTGCCATCGCTATCCGTTTCAACCAAATCCACAAGATTATATTCAGGTAACCCCAGTGGTCCTAAAGAACTGCTACGGTATCCACGTACAGAGCCAACACCGCCTGCACGGAAGTTTTTAAAGAAAGGTAATTGATTTAAATCTCCCAAGCCATCCCCGTATCCTAACTCAGTACGAAAACGAATAGACCAATCAAGATTTAAAGGGATGTAATAGTCTGCCTTGTATCCAATTTTGTAATAGGTTAAATCACTACCCGGAATCGCTAAATCAAACGATAAACTTTGCTGAGCACCGGCCGTAGGAAATAAACCCCGGTTTAAATTAGACCACTTCCAGCTTGAGCCTAAAGAGTATTCACGGAAGTTATCACCTCTGTCATCGATAAAATATGAAATTTCTGCTGGCACAGTAGAACCTTCAAACATATCCGTTTCAGAGACACCCAAGGTAAAGGATAAACGCTCATTATTGCTAATCGGATAGCCAAAAGAAACATTACCGCCGACTGTGTTCGTTTGATAATCACCGGTAAAAGATTGGCTAGAGAAATCAGTTTTACGATAAAATAAATTAAAACCACGGCTCACACCATCTATCGTGTAATAAGGGTCTTGGAATGAAAAATTATACGATTGCACAGTGCTGTTTTTTTGCAGCGCCAAAGACATACGGTTACCCGTACCTAAAAAGTTATTTTGGCTAATGCTGGTACCTACAATAAAACCACTGCCACCGGCATAACCCACATTAAAATTCAAACTACCACTAAGTTGTTCTTCAACATTGTAGTTCACATCGATTAAATCATCAGCGCCGCCAACAGCAGGCGTCTCAACATTGACCTCTTTAAAGAAGCCCAGCTGGTTTAACCGCTTTTTACCCGCTTCAATTTTTTCTGTTGATGCCCAACCACCTTCCATCTGCAACATTTCACGACGCAATACATCATCAAGTGTACTTTCATTACCTGCAAAGTTTATACGTCGAACATAAGTTCGCTTACCCGGCTCTACGAAGAAAGTAATATCAACTTCTTTTGTTTCATCATCAATATTGGGAATGCCATCAACCTTAGCAAAGGTATACCCGTCATTACCTAAGCGTTTAATCATCAAATCACTGCTGAGCGTCACTTGTTGTCGAGAGAAAACATCGCCTTCATTGATTATATAGAAACGTTCTAGATCTTCTTCAGGTAATACTAAATCACCAGCCAGTTGAAGCTCACGCACCGTATAAATATCGCCCTCACTGACATTAATCGTAATGTAGACGCCCTTTTTATTCGGTGAAACGGAGACTTGAGTCGATTCGATATTGAAACGGATATAACCGCGATTCAGATAGTAAGATCGTAAAGTCTCTAAGTCCCCTGACAGTTTTTCACGCGCGTATTTATCATCACTGGCATACCACGACCAAAAATTACTGGTTTGTAATTGAAAGGTTTTAAGTAATTCTTCATCACTAAACTCAGAATTACCAATAATATTTAAGTGTTGGATAGAAGCAACCGTACCTTCATCAACTTCAATAACCAAGCCAACTCTATTTCGCGGCAGTGCCGTAACTTCCGTTTTAATACTGGCATCGTAACGGCCTTGAGCAACGTATTGGCGTTCTAATTCAAGGGAAATTCTCTCTAAGGTTGAACGCTTAAAGACTAAGCCTTCTGCTAAACCAGACTGTTTCAAACCGTCTTCTAGCGCGTCGCTGGTAATCGCTTGGTTGCCTTTAATTTCTAATTGCGTGATGGTCGGTAATTCAACCACCTGAACAATCAATACGTCTCCATCACGCTGTAGAGAAATATCATTAAATAATGCAGTCTTGAATAAACGTTTTGACGCCGTTGTTAAGCGCTGAGTATCAACACTGTCTCCTACGTCGATGGAGAAGGCCTCAAAGACTGTACCCGCAGAAATGCGTTGCAAACCTTCGACGCGAATATCACTGACGATAAAAGACTCTGCAGCCGCTAAGTGACTGAATACTGCAAAAAAACATGTAAAAAGTAAAACTCGCATATGCGATTCAATTCCAAAATTAGGCCAAAATTATTAACAGTCTGCATAATACAGAACTATAGGCGGCTGATGTCATTATAAAAAGCGATAACCATGAGACTCATTAACAGTGCCATGCCAACCTGTACAGCCATTATCTGAGTACGTTCAGATAGTGCTCTACCTCGAATTGCCTCAATGGCGTAAAACATAATATGGCCACCATCCAATACAGGAATGGGTAATAAATTTAGCACACCAAGCGAAACACTCAATAATGCTAAAAATCCAATAAAAGCCTGTAAACCATTACTCACTGAAGAGTCTGCTACTTTAGCAATGGTAATCGGTCCACTCAAGTTCTTGACAGAAAGATCACCCAGAATCATCTTCCATAGCGAATCTAATGTAAAAACAATCAGTTGCTGCGTTTTAAACGTCGCTTGCACCAATGAATCAATAGGGCCTAGCGTTGTTTCCGTAATCCAGTCGCTCGGCACGTCAGGAATAGCAGAAGGATCTATGCCTGCGCCCACATAGCCAATTGTTTTTCCATTTTCAATGTTTTTTGCCGCTGGCGTTAATTGAATAGCAATTTCTTTGTTATCACGTTCAACGATAAGATCTAATGGCTGCTTTGGATTATCACGCACAACGGCGACCCAGTCACGCCAATCTGCAACGTCAATAAGAGTTTCTGCACTGATAATACCCACAATTTTATCTCCAGCAACAAGTCCAGACTTAGCCGCCGCACCGCCTTCGACTACTTGCCCGATTATCGCTGCAATTGGCAACTGTCTGGGTTGAATGCCTAACGCTTTCATTGGATCTGGAGCTTCTTGATCGGTTAACCACCGCTCAATCGGAATGCGAATACTGCGTTGCACTTGCTGACTATTTTCAACAATTAGAGATAATTCGGTTGTTTCACCGATATACGAAATTAACTGCCAAGATACTTCCTGAAAACTATCGACTGCGACATCAGCAATGGCGACAATACGATCGCCAGGTTGAATACCCTGTTCATACGCTGGGCTATCAATATCAATCTGACCTATAACAGGCACTAGACCGGAAGTGCCCATCATAAAGATTGACCAATAAGCGAACACCGCAAAAATAAAATTTGCAATCGGTCCTGCGCTCGCAATCGCAATGCGCTGCCACACTGTTTTTTGATTAAATGCTTGATGTAACTCTTCGGGTTTTACTGCACCTTCTCGCTCATCCAGCATTTTCACATAGCCACCCAAGGGAATCGGTGCAATTGAAAATTCTGTGCCCAATTTATCGGTATAAGACCATAATGGCTTCCCGAATCCCACTGAAAAGCGAAGAACTTTTACCCCACAACGGCGAGCAACCCAAAAATGTCCAAACTCATGAATCACCACTAGAATACTAATGGCTAAAATAAAAGATAATAAGGTACTCATACCTGACCTACTCTTTGTTTATTATGATTAAACTCAGCCAACACATTATTCGCTTGCTCTCTTGCCCACAAATCGGCAGCCAAAACATCCTCTAAACATTGCACCGTCTTATCAGGGCAGATAGCCATGATTTTTTCAATTATCTTTGGGATGGCTAAAAAGCTAATTTGTTCCGCTAAAAATGCTGCAACTGCAATTTCATTCGTCGCATTCAATACCGCAGGACAAATGCCCCCACGCTCAAAAGCGGCTTTAGCCAAGTTTAAACAAGGAAAGGTTTCATGGTCGGGAGCAACAAAATCGAGCTGAGCAATCTCAAATAAATCAAGATGTTTAACCCCCGCATCAATACGCTTAGGCCATGCCATGCCATAGGCAATAGGCGTTCTCATATCAGGTTGCCCCAGCTCCGCAATCACAGAACCATCACTGTATTGAACCATTGAATGGATAACACTTTGTGGGTGCACAACAATCTGTATTTGATCTGCTCGGCAATTAAATAGGAAGCACGCCTCAATCAACTCCAACCCTTTATTCATTAACGTTGCTGAATCAACTGAGATCTTTGCCCCCATTGACCAATTTGGGTGAGCAATCGCTTGCGCAGGAGTAACATCAATTAGTTCTTCTTTTGTTTTGTTACGAAAAGGACCACCAGAGGCAGTTAATAATATTTTTTCAATGCCGTGCTGTGAGAAATCGCCCCGATAGTCTGCCGGCAAGCTTTGAAAAATAGCATTATGTTCACTATCGATCGGCAATAACTCTGCGCCGTTCTCACGAATGGCCTGCATGAATAGTGGACCCGCCATCACCAAGGCTTCTTTGTTTGCCAATAATACTCTTTTACCAGCCTTTGCTGCCGCCAACGTTGGCAATAAACCCGCTGCACCCACAATCGACGCCATGACCATATCGACATCCGGATCTGAGGCAACTCTTGCAAGCGCCTGTTCGCCAATCAATATCTCACAAACTGAATTCTGATCACTCTGGTGTGCTTGACTTAACAGTTTACGCGTTTGTTCAGCCGCTGAATCACTAGGAACGACAATAAAACGAGGAGAGAACTCAAGCGCAGCCTCAACAAGTTCTTTCATACGCGAAAAACCCGTTAGCGCATAAACGCGGTAACGGGTCGGGTGACGACGAATAACATCTAGGGTACTGCTACCGATGGAGCCTGTTGCTCCTAATACGGTAATCCACTGGTTCATTATTGTTCGCTCATAATTTAATATTCAACAGATCGACGATCGACAATTAAATTGCCAACTGCCAACCGAATAACAGCATAAAAAAAGCAAACACAGGCACGGCAGACGCCATACTATCAATGCGATCTAAAACGCCACCGTGTCCAGGTAATAACTGGGAACTGTCTTTAATCCCACGATGGCGTTTCATCATACTTTCAAGCAAGTCGCCCATTACTGAGATAATCGCAGTAATAAAAGTCATCACGACTAATAAAGTAAAATCAGCTTGGGTAATTGGACGTAACCACTGATGTACGCATAGAGAAAAAACAATAGCGATCAAACCAGTCGTCGCCAATCCACCCCAAAAGCCTGCCCAAGATTTGCCTGGACTCACGTTCGGCGCCAATTTTTTATTACCCCACGCTTTACCTGCAAAATAAGCACCGGTATCAGCACCCCAAATAAGCAACATGACATACACGATAATCAATGAACTGTGCTCTTGACTTTTTAGAGTCATAAAACCAACCCACATTGGAATTAATACAAATAATCCCAGCACCGCACGAACGGGCTTAGCTTGCCACAGTGCGACTTTATTGGGATATTGAATAACCAATAAACACGCAACCAGCCACCAAAAAGCGCCAACCGCTAAAATCAAAGACGCCAGCGCTGCATCCTTTGCCATGAAATAGGCTGTCGCAAAAGTCGTTGCCGCCACAATCCCCGCATAAGCAATACGCACAAGAGGTGAGCTATAACCCGATAAGTTAGCCCATTCCCAAGCAGCGACGGTAACGATAAAACCAATAAAATAAGCAAATTGCTCAATAGGTAAAAAGAAAATCCCGCCAACCATAAGGGGCGCTAAAATTAATGCTGTAATAAGACGTTGTTTAAACACACTACGACCCTTCTGTTATCTGATCATCGGTCCGTCCAAATCGCCTAATTCGATTAGCGAAAGCGGCCAATGCTTTTTTATATTCTTGTTGTTTGAAATCAGGCCAAAGTGCATCGGAGAAATAAAATTCAGAATACGCTGTTTGCCATAACATGAAGTTGCTTATGCGCTCTTCACCACCGGTTCGAATCATTAAATCCGGTGATGGTAATTCATTAAGCCAAGTATATTTATGAAATACTTGTTCATTAATATCCTCAGCACTCAGCTTACCAGCTTCCACATCTTGAGCAATGCGTTTTGCTGCTTGAGCAATATCCCACTGACCACCATAATTAGCCGCAATGACCAACGTCATACGATCATTATTAATCGTGAGCTGCTCAGCATCCGAGATAAGATTTTGTATTTTTTTCTGAAACGCTGATTTATCCCCCATAACGATGAGGCGGATATTGTTTTTGTGAAGCTTCTTCACTTCTCGCTCTAACGCAATAATAAAGAGCTGCATTAAAGCAGCTACTTCTTTCTCCGGGCGACGCCAGTTCTCGCTACTAAACGCGAAAAGTGTTAAGACCTCGATGCCTTGTTCGGCAGATGTTTCGACGACAGCACGCACGGCATCAACACCCGCTTTATGACCAGCAATGCCCGACATTAAACGTTTCTTTGCCCAACGGTTATTGCCATCCATAATGACAGCGACGTGGCGGGGTACCTTCCCCACCACCGTTTCATTATCCGTAATACTCGTCGACATCGTTTTGACCTAAAGCTTTAATACAGGTTAAACCTGCATTAAATCCTTTTCTTTACCAGCCAAGATACTTTCGATTTCAGCAATATACTGGTTAGTCAGCTTTTGCACCTGATCTTCACCAGCACGCTCTTCATCTTCAGAAATTTCTTTTTCTTTCAGAAGATCCTTTATCATGCCGTTTGCATCACGGCGGATATTTCGAATCGATACTCGACCCTTTTCCGCTTCTGCACGCGCTTTTTTAATGAACTGCTTACGTGTCTCTTCCGTCAAAGCCGGCATGGGTACACGAATTTTATCCCCCGTCGTCGATGGGTTAAGACCCAGATCAGACTTCATAATGGCTTTTTCAATCGCGGGAATTAAAGGCTTTTCCCAAGGCACTATCGCTAAACAACGGCCATCTTCAACATTGATGTTGGCAAGCTGTGAAAGTTGTGTCGGTGAACCGTAATAATCAACCATTACACCGTCTAAGATAGAGGGGTGTGCACGACCAGTGCGAATTTTTTTAAACGCATCAACCATAGCGCTGACGCTTTTTACCATGCGCTCTTGCGCATCATTTTTAATATCATTAATCATTATTAGCTTTCCTCATTGACAATTAGGGTGCCTACATCACCACCCATGATAATCTTCGCTAAGTTGCCCGCTTCATGCATATCATAAACACGCAAAGGCATGTTGTGATCTTGCGCCAAGCAAATAGCAGTCAAATCCATTACACCTAACTGCTTATCAAGCACTTCGGTATACGTTAACGTATCGTATTTTACGGCTTCAGGATCTTTCTTAGGATCGGCCGTATAAACGCCATCCACATTGGTACCCTTAAGAACGACTTCGGCATTAATCTCAATACCGCGCAAGCACGCTGCAGAATCGGTAGTGAAAAACTGATTACCGGTACCCGCAGAAAAAATTACAACCTGACCAGTATTAAGGCCACGCATTGCTTTACGACGATCGTAATGTTCAACAATACCACTCATTGGAATCGCAGACATAACGCGTGTCGTAATATTTGAACGCTCTAGCGCATCACGCACAGCCAAGGCATTCATCACCGTAGCCAACATACCCATGTGATCGCCAGTTACTCGATCTAGCCCTGCTTCACTTAACGCTTTACCACGGAATAAATTACCACCGCCAATGACTATCCCAACTTGCACACCAATTCCTACCAACTGACCAATTTCAAGTGCAATACGGTCTAAAACTTTTGGATCGATACCAAAACCCAACTCTCCCATTAGCGCTTCACCGCTCAATTTTAGAAGAATACGCTTGTATCTAGGGGTGCGTTGTTCAGCCATAGCCAACTCCAGTGGATGTAATCATTATAATTTGGGGGTGACAAAAACCATTTCAGGCTTTCAAAAAAATGCCGGGGTAACCCGGCATTTCTAGAATTCTCTCACATTACAAGAAAGAATTCCCAGTCAATTCAATCAGAATTAACCCTTAAGTTGAGCAGCAACTTCAGCAGCAAAGTCAATTTCAGCAACTTCAACGCCTTCGCCAACCGCGATACGCTGGAAAGAGATGATTTCAGCACCGGCTTCTTTCGCTAGCTGGCCAACAGTTATATCAGGGTTCTTAACGAAAGGCTGATCCGTCAAACTAGATTCCTTCAAGAATTTCTGAATACGACCACCCATCATTTTTTCAACGATAGCGTCTGGCTTACCCGCCATATCTGGCTGAGCTTTAATAATTTCTTCTTCTTTAGCAACAAGATCTGCTGGCATATCAGCCGCATTAACCACCACTGGGTTTAATGCAGTAATGTGCATAGCGATGTCTTTAGCAACTTCTGAGTTTCCGCCTTTAAGGCCAACGATTGCTGCTAGCTTACCGTTAGAATGAACATAGTGACCTACTACATCAGCTTCTAAAGTGAAGATGCGACGAACTTCAATTTTTTCGCCAATTTTCTGAACCAAAGCTTCACGATCTGATTCAAGCTCACCTTCCATAACAGCAGCAATGTCAGTCACTTTAGTTTCAGCAACTTTAGCAACTACTTTGTCAGAAAAACCTAGGAAGTTAGCATCGCCAGCCGCGAAATCTGTTTCAGAGTTAACTTCAACAGCGAAGATAGCATTGCCGTTTGTAGCAACAAATACCTTACCTTCAGCCGCAGTACGATCAGCTTTCTTAGCCGCTTTTAGGCCAGAGTTTTTACGTAGATCTTCGATCGCTAGATCGATATCACCCTCGTTAGCAGCCAAAGCTTTTTTACATTCCATCATACCCAAGCCAGTACGCTCGCGTAATTCTTTAACCAATAGTGCAGATATACGTGCCATAGGAAGAGCCCTTAATGTCCAGTATTTAATAATGTACAAAGCCCCGTTTCTCAACAAAGCTTTAAAATAATGATCAAAAAAAAAGGGGCAAGCCCCTTTTTTATGATGAAGCTTAGAAATTACTCAGCCGCTGGCTCAGCTTTCTCTTCAGCAACTTCGCCTTTATCAGCAGCCGTTACTTGCTTGCCTTCAAGAACCGCATCAGCAACTGCTGTTGCGTAGATCTCGATTGCGCGGATCGCATCATCGTTACCAGGAATAACGTAATCGATACCATCTGGGTTAGAGTTAGTATCAACGATACCAACAACTGGGATACCCAACTTGTTTGCTTCTTGAATCG
>JBNMOT010000097.1:0-12817 GCA_051275515.1 Oleispira sp.
TTCGCACCGCTAATCGATCATTTTGTCGTGCAAGCAAATATTAAACGGAGAATGGCTCGTGGCTAGTAATAACGATTCAATTCAAAAAACATTATTGGTTGCCATACTATTGTGTTTGGTTTGTTCTATCATTGTTGCGGGTGCAGCGGTAACGCTGAAACCTCTTCAGATTGCTAATAAGCAATTAGATAAAAACAAAAACATCTTGGCAGCGGCAGGTTTGTTAGTTGAAGATCAGCCCATTGCTGAGCAATTCAAGCAAATAACGACGCGTATTGTTAACTTGGAAACAAGTACTTATGCGACAGATGCTGATTTGGCTGAAATTAAGGCTGCAGGTTTTAATCCTGTTTCATTTGATCAGAAAAAATCTTCTAAAGATCCTCAGCTTTCTTCAAAGCTTGATGCAGACAAAGATATTGCCAGTATTAGACGTTTAGAGAGATTTGCGGCTATCTACACCATCGAAAAAGACGGTGAAGTTGATACCATGGTTCTTCCAATACATGGTTATGGCTTATGGTCTACCTTGTATGGTTTCATTGCACTGGAAGGTGATTTTGAAACCATCGCTGGTTTTGGTTTTTATTCCCATGCGGAAACACCTGGTTTAGGTGGAGAGGTGGATAATCCATCTTGGAAAGCCCAATGGGTGGGTAAAAACTTGTATGATGCACAAGGCGATTTAGCAATTGAGGTCGTTAAGGGCAAAGCAGCCCCTGGCGATATGAATAGCATAGATGGTTTATCGGGTGCTACTTTGACCAGTCGTGGTGTTTCTAATCTAGTCAAATTTTGGGTAGGCGATGATGCGTTTGGTACTTTCTTGTCCCAAGCGAGAGAAAATCTATCTAGTGTTAAAGCGGGGGGTGCTTAATGTCTTTTAAGTCTGTCATTACTGAACCGGTTTTTTCTCAAAACCCGATTGCAGTACAAATCTTAGGTGTGTGTTCAGCGTTAGCGGTCACCACCAGTCTGCAAGTAACAATGGTTATGTGTATCGCATTAACCGCGGTTACGGCCTGTTCTAACTTCAGTATTGCGTTAATTCGTAATCATATTCCTAACAGTATTCGTATCATCGTACAGATGATCATTATTGCGTCTTTGGTCATCGTTGTTGACCAAATTTTGAAAGCGTATGCTTATGAGATTAGTAAGCAGTTATCAGTTTTTGTTGGTTTGATCATTACTAACTGTATCGTAATGGGGCGTGCTGAAGCGTACGCCATGAAGAACGGTCCAGTGATGAGCTTCTTTGACGGTATTGGTAACGGTCTTGGCTATTCAGTGGTTTTGATCGTTGTGGCTACCGTTCGTGAATTATTGGGTGCGGGTAACTTGTTTGGCTTTGAAATCTTACCCTTAATCACTAACGGTGGTTGGTATCAGTCAAACGGTTTGTTGTTATTACCACCAAGTGCTTTCTTTATTATTGGTTTCTTTATCTGGGCATTGCGCAGCTGGAAGACTGAACAAGTTGAGCAGCCAGATTTTAAAATCTTGCCAAATACAGTTAACTCGGAGCAGCACTAATGGAACATTATATTAGTTTGTTCATTAAAGCCGTTTTCGTAGAGAACATGGCGTTAGCGTTTTTCTTAGGTATGTGTACCTTCTTAGCAATTTCTAAGAAGATTCAAACGGCTATTGGTCTTGGTGTTGCCGTGATTGTTGTTTTAGCGATCACTGTACCCATCAATAACCTGATTTATACCTACGTATTGAAAGAAGGTGCTTGGGCTTGGATGGGTGCTGACTATGCATCCGTTGATCTAAGCTTTCTTGGTTTATTAACCTACATCGGTGTTATCGCCGCTATCGTACAAATCTTAGAAATGTTCTTAGATAAATATGTACCAGCGCTTTACAGTGCTTTGGGTGTATTCTTGCCTTTGATTACGGTGAACTGCGCCATTTTGGGTGCGTCTTTGTTCATGGTTGAACGTGATTACAATTTTGTAGAAAGTACTGTTTACGGTATTGGTGCGGGTGTTGGCTGGGCGTTAGCCATTACAGCGCTTGCGGGTATTCGTGAAAAAATGAAATACAGCGATGTTCCAGCTGGACTTCAAGGCTTAGGTATTACCTTCTTTACGGTTGGTTTGATGTCTCTTGGCTTTATGTCGTTCTCTGGTATATCACTATAAGGAGTAGGTACAGTGGATAAAGAAATCATCCTCGGCGTTATGATGTTTACTGTCATCGTACTTTTTTTGGTGGCAGTCATTTTAAGCGCCCGAGCTAAATTAGTGAGCTCTGGTAGTGTACAAATCGTCATCAACGGCGAAAAAACGGTTGAAACTGAAGCGGGCGGTAAGTTGTTACAAACACTTGCGGCTAACGAAGTTTTCTTATCATCTGCATGTGGTGGTGGTGGTACTTGCGCTCAGTGTAAATGTAAAGTGACGGATGGCGGTGGCTCTATGCTACCGACTGAAGAAGCACATTTCACCAAAGGCGAAGCTCGTGAAGGTTGGCGTTTGTCTTGCCAAGTTCCTGTTAAGCAGGACATGGTCGTCGAAGTTCCAGAAGAAGTATTTGGTGTTAAAAAGTGGGAAACCACGGTTGAATCGAACCCTAACATGGCAACGTTCATCAAAGAGCTAACGTTACGTTTGCCTGAAGGTGAGTCGGTTGATTTCCGCGCGGGTGGTTATGTTCAGCTTGAATGCCCTCCGTTTGAGATTAATTTCTCTGACTTCGATATTGAAGAGCAATATCGTGGTGACTGGGAACACTTTAAGTTCTTCGACTTCAAATGCATCAATAAAGAAGAGACGATTCGTGCTTATTCTATGGCGAACTATCCAGAAGAGCAGGGTGTAGTGAAGTTCAATATTCGTATTGCAACGCCACCTCCAGGCACGACGGGTATTAATCCAGGTATTATGTCTTCTTATACTTTCAACTTGAAGCCAGGCGACAAGGTGACGGTATACGGTCCATTTGGTGAGTTTTTTGCGAAAGATACCGATGCAGAAATGGTTTTCGTTGGTGGTGGTGCCGGTATGGCCCCTATGCGTTCGCACATTTTCGATCAACTTAAGCGATTGAAATCAGATCGTAAGATTAGCTTCTGGTACGGTGCTCGTTCTTTGAAAGAGCTGTTCTACAAAGAAGATTATGATTCACTTGCGGCTGAGTTTCCAAACTTTGAATGGCATGTGGCGATGTCTGACCCACAGCCAGACGATAACTGGGAAGGTTTAACAGGGTTCATCCACAATGTATTGTTGGAACAGTACCTGAAAGATCACCCAGCGCCGGAAGATTGTGAATATTACATGTGTGGGCCTCCTATCATGAACCAATCAGTGATGAACATGCTTGAAGCCATGGGTGTTGAGCCTGAGAACATCATGTTAGATGACTTTGGTTGATTCTCTCACGTAGAGGATAGCCAAGGCTCTGGTAAAAAGGAGCCAAAAAAAGCCGCATTAGATATTTTCTAATGCGGCTTTTTTGTTCGCATCATTTATTACTGGTTATGCCGTATTGTAATATTTCTTCGGTATGAACTCGATCTAGCGTTAATAAACAGTGCGTTATACAACGTGAGAATGAGATAAGACAAATTGCTTGATTTCACTGACCGCCTGATCTGCAACATTAAGCATACCTGCTTGTAATTGAAAAACATGCCAAGCATCTTGGTATTCGGTCAGTATTACCTCAACATTATCGGATTTTGCTTTCTCATTTAGAGCTCGAGCATCGCCTAATAAAATCTCTTCACTGCCGACTTGTATCAACATGGGTGGAAATTCCGTTAGATCTGCAAAGACGGCCGATACTAAAGGATCTTTGGTATCGTGACCCTGTAAATAGTGTGCGACGCCTGCTTCAAGGTTTGACCAGCGCAATAGCGAATCAATGCTATCGTTTATATTCTGTTTTCGGGGCAGGGTTTTGTCGACCCAAGGAGAAATTAATACCAATGCGTTGGGTTTAGGCAGTTCTTGCTGCATAATTTTTAGGGTGGTTGCCATTACCAGTCCACTGCCTGCGCTGTCTCCTGCAAGCGTAATCTGGTGTCCGCTATAACCTTGCTTAAGCAACCATTGATACGCTTCAATACAATCATCTATGCCTGCGGGAAAGGCATGCTCAGGCGCTAACCGATAGTGAGGCACATAAACATCCATGTGGCAGTGTTTGGCCAAATTTGCGGTTAAACTCCGATGAGTTCTAGCAGAGCATATACAATAGGCACCACCGTGCAGATACAAAATGACGTGTTTTGATTTGGCCGTTGTTGATGAATTATCATCCTTAGGCATTATTTTTTCAGCTTCTACTGACCCCATTTTTACGGTGGTAATACGAGTCTGTTTAGGCACTAAGCAAACGGTAGACATAAACTCGAACCAATTACGCTGTATTGGATAAGAAAACGGAGGGCCAAATACAGGTTTCAGTAATACTCGGTTAAGACCTTTGAACACTTTTAATTTTAAAAACTCAATCATTTAAATTACTTCTAATAACCATTAATGTGTGGACCCAGCTTACTTAACGACTTGGTAATCATTTAAGTTAAGTCGGCGAGTCTGGTGGCGATATTTAAAGGTAAAGTCTGGCCAATTTACGGTGTTTTTTCCCGCTTCATTTTTATACCAACTATTACAGCCTTTTTCCCATACGGTATTTTTTAACTTATCTTGTACCTGCTGATTAAATTGCTGCTGCGGTTGTTGACGAATATTCAGGTACTTTAAATTATTGTTCCTCAGGGTTTCTACGGCATCTAATATATAACTGATTTGGCTTTCCAGCATATAAACAATAGAGTTGTGGCCAAGGTTTGTATTTGGGCCGTATAACATAAAGAAGTTGGGGAAATCATTTACGGTGATGCCTAAGTAAGCTTCTGCACCCTTATGCCACTGCTGGTTTAAGGTTTTACCCTGTAAGCCTGTCACTTCGATGGGTGTTAAAAACTCGGTTGCTTTAAATCCCGTTCCATAAATAAGGGTATCCGCCTTGATCTCGCGCCCATCTTTGAACTTAATACCTGTGGCGGTAATCGTGTCGATTGATTCAGTTTCTAAAGAAACATTTTTCTGAGTGAATGCTGGATAATAGTTATTAGAGATTAAGATTCGTTTACAGCCAATCGGATAATCTGGGGTAAGTTTTTTGCGCAGTTCAGGATCGTTAATTGTTTTCTTCATGTGCTGAGCACATTGCTTTCTAGCAATGCCCATTGTGCTTTGTAATGAGGTAAAGCCCAATAAACGACTTTCATTATAAAGATAAACACCCAGGCGGCAGAGTTTTTGCCATAGTGGAGAAGCCTTGAACCTATTGCTTTCTTTTGCTGAGTAAGGGCGATCAGATTTAGGCAATATATACGGAGGACTGCGCTGTAAAACGTGAAGTGATTCAGCTTCCTTAGCGATAGCTGGTACAAACTGAATGGCACTAGCCCCCGTACCGATCACGGCTACTTTTTTACCCTGCAGGCTATAATCATTATCCCAGCGGGCAGAGTGCATCACCTTGCCTGCAAAGGTTTCAATGCCTTTAAGTTTGGGTATGGCGGGTTGGCTTAATTGGCCACAGGCCGAAATGAAAATACGCGCACTTATACATTGGCCCGTTGCGGTTGTTACATGCCAGCGTCCAGAATCTTCATCAAAGACAGCACTGATGACTTCGCAATTAAACTGGATATTTTGACTTAATTCGTATTTTTTTTCACAATGCTTCAGGTACGCTTCAATCTCGGGCTGAGGTGCAAACGTGCGACTCCAGTCTGTTTTAGGCTCAAAAGAGAATGAGTACAGCAGTGACGGAACATCACATGCCGCACCAGGGTAAGTGTTCTCACGCCAGCAGCCGCCGGAACTTGCGCCCTTTTCTAAAATAACGAAATCGTCATGGCCTGCTTTTTTTAATTTTATGGCCATTCCTAAGCCGCCAAATCCGGTACCAATAATGGCAATGTCTTTCATGAGGTTTTTCAAGATGAGTCTCAGGTTTTTTTATTAGTAGATAATCATTATTCAGCATTTATCCCGTAAAAGGTATGTCTGGGTAGGACAATTTTATTGTGATTTTCGGTCATGCGCAGTAAATTAACCCAGTGCGATTGATTATTGAAGACTTAAAAAGAAGTAGAGTATGCAAAATTTAACCCGAAAGCGCAGTATTACCAGTGTTTTGCTCATGATCAATGTGGCTAAAAGAAAGGGTATTAGCCGAGAGCAGTGTCTAAACGGCACAGGCATAACCGACGAAATGCTAGTGGATCATTGTATTGAAATTAATCCAGAGCAAGAATTGCAGCTGATTGAGAACCTAATAGACGAACAGTCCAACCAGTCGCTTAGTGAATCGTTAGCGCTTGAGATAGGAGGGCAGTACCACCTGACCACCTATGGGATTTTCGGTTTTGCTATTTCTACCAGTTCCTCGATACGCAGCGCTATAGAGATAGGCGTTGGCTATTTGCCTCTTTCATTTGCTTTTAGCACTATATTTTTACGAGAAGAAGAACACTATGCTTATCTCGTATTGGATGCAGAGCACATTCCTGAAAAAGTTCGACGTTTTGTTGTTGAAAGAGACTTGGCTGCGATGGTGAATATTCTTCGGGAAGTGTCCGGCCAAAACATGCCTCTACAAGCACTAAGCTTGAGGTGGCCGGAGAATGATGAAAACCTTTATCATAATATATACGCCAAAAAACCTAACTATTGCGAGTCTGAAAATAGTGTGGCATTCGATCGTTTGCTGCTTAATACTCAATTACCAACTGCGAATGAACACAGCCAAAAATTTCTACTGGCTCAATGTCAGGCTCTTTTACAAAAACGACATGGAGAAAATAGCGTCGCTTTAACCGTTAGAAATTGTATATTGAGCAGAATAGATCAACGGGGCCTGATGGAGACTATCGCCAGTGAACGGTGTATTTCTTTGCGTACCTTACGCCGACAATTAAGCAATGAAGGCACTTCTTTTAGAGCCTTGATGGATGAGGTTAAAGAAACGTTAGCGATCCAATTGATTCAAGAAACGGCGATGACCATGGAACAAATATCCCTTCGATTGGGCTACTCGGATACGGCCAATTTTTTCCATGCCTTTAAACGCTGGACAGGGCGAACGCCGAAACACTATCGCCCGTGAAGCGCCTTTTTTTGTTCATTGTTATAAACGTCTTCGGAATCGATTACGATACTCTGTCGGCGTTAGGCCGGTTTTCTTTTTGAACAGGCGGCGGAAGGAACTGGCATCTTCATAGCCAATCTTATTCATCACGGTATCAACGTTGTAATCACTTTCTTCTAGCATTTTTCTTGCCCGTTCAATTCGCACCGATTGCAGGTATGTATTAGGCGGCATGCCTAGAGCGCTATTAAAGCGTCTTATTAATGTGCGTTGAGATACATTATGTTGCGATGCCAATTTCTCAATACTCAATGACAGAGTGCAATCTTGTTCGATAATAGCCTGAATCGTATTGACCATCTCATCTTGGTGAGGTTTTGCTATGCGCAT
Organism: Oleispira sp.; assembly: GCA_051275515.1. GTDB lineage: Bacteria > Pseudomonadota > Gammaproteobacteria > Pseudomonadales > Oceanobacteraceae > Oleispira. The sequence continues at coordinate 7,513 of JBNMOT010000097.1, forward strand.
AAGTGAATAGGATAACTGGGTATCACTGCGATAATCTATGACGAACGCTTTAGCCGTTTGCATGGCTGTTTCAAAATCAATACTGCGTTCAATAATATGTAAGCCTAAATCAAACCACGCAATGCCCCCTCCCGCGCAGAATATATTTTCATCACGGGTAATTAATTGTTCAGCTTGTAGGTTAACTTGTGGGAAGCGTTGTTTGAAATCATTTTCAAATCCCCAGTGCGTGGTGGCAGCTTTGCCGTCTAATATCCCTGCTTCGGCTAATAGGAAGTTTCCGGTGCAGTTGCCGGCGATGGTCCAGCCCGCTTTATGGGCTTTACGCAATAATTGAATTAACTCAGGATTATTATCAAGTGTCTGCTGAATGGGCCCACCAATGGTAGGGACGACCAGTATATTTGATTCTTGAATATTGGGTTCTTGGAGCTTAGAGTCGAGACCTTCAGCAGGCTGTTGGTATAGTGCATCTTCTAAATCACCAAAGCTGCAATGGGGTGCCAGTAGAAGATTATTAATGCATTGAATATTTTTACCTTGTTCACTGGCCAATTGAACATTGAAAGCCACGGCAGTCTGCTGATGCTGAATACGATTCCAAGTGACGCCGGATAAGGCAAAAAGATCAACGATTCCGGTGATTGCAGACGCGAGTGCTTGGTCAAACCCCAGTATATAAATGTTTATCATAGTTTTATTTTTCTTAGCGTGTGCTTGTTTGGCCAGTGTTCAGTGTGTGTGTGGCAGTATCAGCCCTACATGTGTCTATATTGACAATTCAAACTCCTGTTGGCAAGTTAGATACTAGACATCAGATTTACTATTGGAGTGATAATTGTGTCCAACTTAATTAATACGAAAGATTTAGAATTCTTGTTATATGACGTTTTCCAAGCTCAGAAGTTGACCGAGCTGCCTTTTTATCAAGATCATGATAGAGGAACGTTTGATGGCGTCATTGCGACGGCAGAAAAAATCGCTACCGAATATTTCTTACCGCATAACGCTAAAGCGGATGCGAATGAGCCGCAGTTTGACGGCCATAAAGTAACGACCATCGACGAAGTTAAGGTTGCCTGGAAGCATTATTCACAGTCGGGTCTATTGGCGGCGCGTCACAGCTATGAAGATGGGGGCATGCAATTACCGGCCATTATTAATACGGCCTGTGTGAGTTATTTTATGTCGGCTAACCCTTCCACATCGGGCTACCCATTTTTAACCAGTGCGGCGGCGAATCTAATTAATGCCTTTGCGGCCGATGAGCATAAAAAGAAATATTTACCGGCGATGTTTGATGGCCGCTTCTCTGGCACCATGGCGCTCACAGAGCCAGATGTAGGCTCATCGTTAGGAGACCTAACGACCAAGGCGACACCTCAGAATGACGGAAGTTATCGAATTAAAGGCCAGAAAATGTACATTTCTGGTGGCGATCAAGACATTACTGAAAATATTGTTCATTTGGTATTGGCAAGAATCGAGGGGGCACCACAAGGGGCGAAAGGTATTTCATTGTTCATCGTGCCAAAAGTACTTACTCATGATGATGGTTCTCTCGGCGAAGCAAATGATGTAAAACTCGTCGGCTTGTTACACAAAATGGGGTACCGCGGAACGACCAGTACAGTATTGCAATTTGGTGATAACAATCAGTGCCAAGGCTTTTTAATTGGCGAAGCTCATCATGGCTTAAAATACATGTTCAAAATGATGAATGAAGCGCGCATTGGCGTAGGTGCAGGCGCGGCGATGATCGGTTATCGGGGCTATTTGGAATCATTGGATTACGCAAAAAATCGCCCGCAAGGTCGTTCTGTCGCGAGTAAAGATCCGAACAGCAAGCCGTTAAACATTATTGAACACACCGATGTAAAGCGCATGTTGTTAGCGCAAAAGTGTTTTGTTGAAGGGTCATTGGCCTTGTGCTTATTGGCGGCGCGTTTGGTTGATGAATCAGAAGTGGGTGCTGATGTTGATAGTGGATTGTTATTGGATTTACTCACGCCCGTCGTTAAGTCTTTTCCTTCTTATTATGGTCCTAAGGCGAATGATCTGGCGATTCAGGTATTAGCGGGGGCCGGTTATACCAAAGATTACCCGGTTGAGCAGTGTTATCGTGATAACCGTTTAAACCCGATTCATGAAGGTACTCACGGTATTCAGTCATTGGATTTATTGGGTCGGAAACTTTGGCTGCATAATGGTAAAGGGCAGCAGTTATTATTGCAGAAAATTCAACACACACTGACCTCTGCAAAATCTAAGCAACCGTTAACGGAGCTCGTTGCTGACTATCAAAAATATCTAGACCTGTTTATGAAAACCACCATGACATTAGGCGCTGCATTACAAAAAGGTGAAGTCGAAAAAGGCTTGGCAAATTCAGCAGTCTATCTGGATATGATGGGCAAAATGGTGGTTGCTTGGTTATGGATTGAGATGGCTGATAAAGCGATTGATACCCTTGAACATTCTAACTCTACTGAAGACCAGCAGTTCCTTGCAGGTAAGTTACAAGCCGCTCAGTACTTTATTCGTTGGGAGCTGCCTAAGGTTGAGCACCAAGCCAACTTATTACAAGGCTTTGATGAAACGTGCATGGCGATGCAAGCCGATTGGTTTTGATTAATAGACATTATTAAGGATTTTAATAGCATGAGTGAAAAATTAATCATCGAAGTCAGTGATCATATTATGACGATCACCTTCAATCGCCCAAAAATGTATAATCCGCTGGATCCCGAAAGTTATTTTCAATTAGCCCAAGCAATGTACCGTTTGCAACACGATGACGAGTTGCGTGTCGCGGTTGTTCAAGCCAATGGTAAGCATTTTAGTTCGGGCTTGGAGTTGGATAAATGGGCGCCTATTTTTGCTAATGGCGAATACCCTGATATGCCTCCTGAGCATCTCGATCCTTATGGCAATAAAGGCGAAGTATTAACCAAACCCGTCATCATGGCTGTACAGGGCATATGCTATACCTCGGGTTTAGAATTGTTACTTAATACCGACATTCGTATCGCTACTCCAGACGCTCGTTTTGCTCAGTTGGAAGTTCAACGTGGGATCTACCCTTGTGGTGGTGGTACGGTTCGTTTGCCGCGAGAAATTGGTTGGAGCAATGCTCAGCGCTATATTTTAACGGGTGATGAGTTCAGCGCACAGCAAGCGCTAGATTGGGGCATGATTCAAGAATTAGTTGAGCATGATCAATTACACGAACATGCACGCTCCCTTGCTAAGAAAATTGCGAAGGCTGCACCGTTAGGGGTTCAAGCGGCCTTGCGGTCTGCAAAAACATGTCGTGTTCACGGCCAAGAAGCGGCATTGAAAACCTTGTTCACAGACTTACCTAAGGTGATGAAGAGTCAGGATGCACAAGAAGGTATTCGTTCTTTCCTAGAACGTCGTGAGGCGAAATTCACCGGCAAGTAATACTTAAATGCCATTTATGACAGTTATTGTTAACAGGAATAAGTGGGATTAATCACCTATGCTTTTGAAAATTGGTTGATCTGAGGGGAGGAATCTCTTAGTACAACACTGTGCGGGTTGTAGGAAATGATCCGAGACATTATTTAATTAAGAAGAACAGATGTTCGCTTAGTTAAAATCAGGTAGTATGTCTCATAGATTTACCCGCAGGATCCAGATGCTGGTACAATAGCAAATCTTATTGTCATTAGATTCTCAGTAAATTTTTAAATCGGGTGTTTATGAATAGTCAAAATACAGAGCAAAAACCACCACTTAATTGGTTGCCGGTGACCATGTTTGCTAGCAGTACCTTGGTGTTACTGACCTTGGTTCCTTGGTATGGCATTCAGTACGGTTATAATACTTCTGCGATTGTCGCTTTTGTAGCGATTACCTGGCTAACCGGCATGTCTATCACCGGTGGTTATCATCGTCTTTGGTCTCATAATGCTTATGAAGCACACCCTGTGTTGCGCGTCTGGTATGCCTTGTGGGGCGCAGCAGCGATGCAAAATACCGTTTTAGACTGGTGTTCTGGACATAGAGTACATCACCGTCATTGCGATGATATCGATCTAGACCCTTATTCTGCCAAGCGTGGATTATGGTATTCTCACATGGGTTGGATGTTACGAAAGTACCCGAGTGGTCAGGTTAATTTTGATAACGTCAAAAATTTAATGAACGATCCTATTGTTATGTGGCAGTACAAGTATTATCTGCCAATCACTTTGAGTATGAACTTCGGTATACCGATCGTTCTAGGCTTAATTTTTGGGGATGTATTCGGCATGTTTTTGTTAGCCGGTGTTGCCCGTTTAGTGCTTGCTCACCATATTACTTTCTTCATTAATTCTATTGCCCACAAATGGGGTTCACAGCCTTATACGGATGAGAATACTGCCCGTGATAATACTTTCTTTGCCTTCTTAACGCATGGCGAGGGCTATCATAATTATCACCACATTTTCCAAACAGATTATCGTAATGGCATTCGTTGGTTTCATTGGGATCCGACTAAATGGTTTATTAAAGCTTGCTCATGGGTAGGGCTAACAAAGAATTTAAAGAGAGTGCCTGATTTTAAAATTCAGCGCGCCAAATTAAAAATGCAGTTTAAGCGTGCTAATGAACAGCTAGCGAAAGCGAGTAATACGGATCAACTCTCCGACAATATCGATCAGTGGAAGCTGATCTTAGAAAAAGAATATGATGATTTTAAGACGTTGTTAAATGAATGGACTGACCTACAAACGGGTAAATATCAGCAGACTTGCAAGTCTTTGCAAGAAAAGTGGCAAGGCGTATCTATTCATGCCCGTTTTCAAGAGATAGAAGAGGGGTTGAGATTGCAAAATAAGCGTTTAAAGCAGCTTAATGCCCAGTTCTCTTTCGCCGCCATATAAATAAGCCGTAGTGATGAATTGAATAGCCTCTTTATAGAGGCTTTTTTTTGCCTTTTAAAAAGCTAACGTACTTCTTTAAGGCCTGAGGTATGTTATGCATTAGGCCGCTATTTATTAGGCCGCTATTTATTAGGCCGCTAGGCATTCGTTTTATCCAAGCTCATTAGCTTTGCGGTAACGGCCTTGATAGTCAAAGAGTCTATCTTTAATGCGCCAGTAATATTTTTGCTTTCTTGCAATAACAAAGTCAGGGCATGGGAATAGCGGAGAGAGCTTTAATACTTGCTCTAAGGAGCTTACTTCGAATATTGATGTTGAACCTAGCTTGATACCAATACAAGCACTAAGGCGTTTAGCAAAAACGTCGTTGAAAGCTTTCACTTGATTAGGCTTACAAAAGTCAAAAGACTCAC
>JBNMOT010000098.1:0-12545 GCA_051275515.1 Oleispira sp.
GGGTTAACAAAATGCCACAAATTATTAATACCAACATTGCCTCGTTGAACGCACAGCGTAACTTGGACAAATCACAGTCTGCCAATCAGCAATCGCTGCAGCGTTTATCATCGGGTCTTCGTATTAACAGTGCGAAAGACGATGCAGCAGGTTTGGCGATTTCTACTCGTTTCACCTCGCAGATCAAGGGTATGAACGTCGCCGTCCGTAACGCCGGTGATGGTATCGCACTCGCACAAACCGCAGAGGGCGCGTTAGGTTCAATGAATGACAGCCTGCAGCGTATTCGTGAGTTGTCCGTTCAGTCTGCTAACGCTACCAACTCTGATGTGGATAGAGAAGCGCTACAAGCGGAAGTGGGTCAGCTAGTCGCTGAGATTTCACGAACGGCTGATGATACCGACTTTAACGGTCGTAAGTTATTAGACGGTTCTTTCTCTGCTTCTTTTCAAGTAGGCGCCAACGCAGGTCAAACAATTGATGTGAGTATCGCAGAATTAACCACAGATAAGCTAGGTTCAAGCAACCAAAGTGGTGTTAGTGCTATCGGCACTGATGCTTCTTTAGCAAACGGTGACTTAACCATTAACGGCGTGGCTGTTCAGGCATCTCGTGCTGAAGACGATACGGCATCTACTGCAAATAAGGCCGCCAGTGCGATCTCAAAAGTAGAAGCAATCAATAGAGTATCTGATCAATCAGGTGTTACTGCTCAAGTAAATGAAAATACAGTCGCTGGTTCTGCAATGACTGGAACTGCAGGTAGTGGTTCGTTTGATCTTAATGGTGTAAGTGTTAGTTTCACGACGTCTACTGATACGGCTCAAACTCGTGCTGCAGTCGCACAGGCAATTAACGCTGTTTCTGCTCAAACAGGGGTTACCGCGGTTGCTGGTGAAACAGAGAAAGATGGTGTTTCGTTAGTCGCTGAAGATGGCCGTAACATTACTTTGGAATTGGATACAGCAGATTTAACGACTCTAACAGGAGACAATTTTTCTGCTGCTACGGGCTTAGCGGGTGCTGAATCACTTGTCAGTGGTTCAACAACTGAGTTCTCCGATACGTTTGAAGGTGGCTATACCCTAATTGCAGATGGTGGTCAAAAATCCATTAATATCGAAGGTGGTAATGGTACGGGTCGAGGTGATCTTGCCAATGCGGGTCTAGTTGCTGGAGATTATAGTGTCGCAACAGCCGCGGTAGTCTCTGAAAAGACAACGGGCGCTGCTGTCGGTGTGGCGATGGAGCTTGGTGGGACAATCGCCAACGGCATTTCTACTAGTGGCGATTCAGAATTTTCTGCACCTGTCGATGTAGCTGTTACAATTGGTGGGTCTGATTATGTGGCTACAGCAGCCTCGGGTGGTACCATTGCAGATATTGCAACCAGTATTAATACCGTAGTCCCTTCTGACGAAGCAGTAGCTTATGAAGAGATTGAGGTGAATATTGACTTCACTGCAGGAGCATCTGGCACTTTCACAATAGCTGGCGTAGATCTTGGTGCGGCAGATGGTGATACCAATGCTATGCTTGTGGATAAGATAAATAGCGTAGATTTCAGTGCTGCAGACATCGAGGTGACGGCATCATTAAATGATGATGGCACTGTTGATGCTGTCATTAAGAACTTTTCAGCTACCGCAGTAGTCATTGCTTCTACCGACGCGGCGATGACTGCTGACGTGACAATTGGTTCGACGGTTGATTTTGACTTAGATAACGATACTGCGACGTTGTCTGGTGATCTAATGATTATGTCGACAGGCGGTGAAGACGTAACCACCAAAGTATCTACAACAGTTGCTGCACAAGCTGAACTTTTCTCTACTAGTACCAACGTTCAATCAGTTGAGAGTAGTAGTATTAATGTTCTTGAAGCGGGCGATTTAACTATTAATGGTACTGGTATCGGTGCGGCTCTTACTTCTTCAGATACGGCAAGTGCGACCCAAGCATCAAATGGCGATAACATTATTTCATCTGATAAAGGAAGAAGTGCGATTTCCGTTGCAGCAGCCATTAATGACGCGTCAGATGCAACGGGTGTGAGCGCATCGGTCAATGCAACTCAAGTCGTTGGCGGAGATGGGAGCAACGCGGATAAGGAAAATTATGCAATTGGTGACAGTGCAGACATATTCATTAATGGTGTAAACCTTGGAACCGTAACGCTTCAAGATGATGGCGCTGCTGCAATTGATCTAGATAAAGCTAGATCAGATACCTTAGCGTTTATTAATAGTAAGGCTTCTCAAACGGGTGTGACTGCTGTCGATAATGGCGTATCAATTACGTTAAGTGCGGCTGATGGTCGAAATGTATCCGTTGCCATCGATAATAATGCTGCTTCAGGTACTGGGGATGATAATATTGGCTCATTGTTAGGCTTAGATTCTAGTGTAGAAGGCATTGGTGAAGCCAAGTTCGCAGAAGTTGAGGCTGCTCGTGGTCTTGCTGGTGAAGCGAATGCAGAAGCACTGGTGTATGAAACAACATACGGTACTGTTAAATTGGAATCTGCTAAAGAAATTACAGTAGGAGCAGGTTCAGAAAGTGCTGATGAAGTTGAAGCTTTAGGATTAAAACTAGGTACTTACGGCGGTGGTGAAGATGGTCAGTTCTTAAAAGATATTGATATTTCTACCGCAGAAGGTGCAACTGCAGCGCTAACGGCGATTGATAATGCGATCGGCCAGGTAGCAACGCAGCGAGCAGACTTAGGTGCGGTTCAAAACCGTATGGAATCCGCGGTCAGTAACTTGCAAGTAACGTCTGAAAACTTGAACGCGGCCAACTCGCGCATTCAAGATGCCGATTTCGCGGCAGAGACTGCAGAAATGCAGCGTACTAACGTGCTACAGCAGGCGGGTATTTCGATACTCGCTCAGGCTAACGCATCCGGCCAGCAGGTTCTTTCTCTTCTAGGATAAGTCGTAAGACTTATAGAAACATCTCTACTGCGTAAATACGGCAGAGATGTTTCTCTCCTAATACCTAACGTTTGAATAGGTTATGGGCAAGAAGCGAGAGAGATCTTAGCCAATGAGGTGATTTATGAATGATATGGAAGCTACAGGAAGGGATCGTATTTCGTTAGCGCAACAAAATGCAACTCCGCTTTCATCATCCGCTGCCAATGCTTATGGAAGAGAACAAGTGGCAGCAAAAGGTAAGGTCGAGAGTGGCAATGATTTGCCACACAATGTAGAAAAGATTGCCGAAGTTACTAATGAACAGGTTAGAGACGCGGTTTCTAAACTAAATGACTATGTGCAATCAATGGAACGTACCCTCGATTTTCAAATAGATGAAGATAGTGGTAAGACAGTGATTAGGGTGTTTGATAAAATCTCTTCAGAATTGATTCGTCAAATACCTAACGAATTAGCCTTGGAGTTGGCGCAAAACTTGAATGATGATGAACCATCGTTATTGTTTAGCGCTCAAGTGTGACATTAAGAACTATTTGTTAGCACTTATTTAAAGGCTTAGCTAAAAATAACCCCAGACTGGCCGATAAGGTTAGTACTGGGTTTTTTGCGTTTATGCAATTCCTAATTGCGTTAGAAGGGTGGAGGCATGCTATGGCGGCTATTGAATCATTAGGGTTAGGGTCGGGGGTTTTAACCAACGATTTGGTTGACAAGATCGTGGGTGCCGAACGGGCGGCGACTGATAGCCGATTTGAGCGTGAAGAGACGATTCTTGATGCCCGTATTACCGCCTATGGTGAAATCAAATCATTAGCCTCTATTTTGCAATCGGCTACCAGCGCGTTGTCGTTACCTTCCACGGTGGGTGCCACCACGGCAAGTTCTTCTGATGAATCTATTTTAACCACAGAAGCCTCTATTTTGGCCGAGCCAGGCACTTACAGTGTTGAAGTCTTAAATACTGCCAAAGCCCACAGTGTCGTAACCGATACCTATTCCAGTTATGACGAGATTATTGGTACTGGCGAGATACAAATAACATTTGGTGAAATCACCTACGATGCTGGCGGTGGTTTCTTAAGTCAGGACGTTGATCCCACAAAAGGCGGCCCATCGATTACCATTGACGACTCGAATAAAACCTTAAGTGGTATTCGTGAAGCGATCAATGATGCCAATATTGGGGCTAAGGCATCGATTATTAACGATGGCTCGGGCTATCGTTTGGTGGTGACGTCGGAAGAGACCGGCGCGACCAACGCCATGCGCATTATGACCTTGGATGATCTCGGGGGGGCGGCCACATCCGGTCTTTCATCTATTGCCTACAACGAAGTGCAAAACGGCGCGGGCACGATGACGGAAACCGCGAAGGGTGAAGATGCGCTATTAAAAGCAAATGGTCTTACCATTACCCGTGAATCAAATAGTATTGAAGAAGTCGTGCCTGGGGTTACACTCAATCTATTATCGGCGGATGTGGGCAAATCTATTTCGATTGTGGTTGCGCCTGATACCGCGGGTATTCAAGAAAAAATTCAAGATTTTGTTAATGCTTATAATGAATTTAAAAAGTTCTCTGATGAACTTACCTCTTATAACTCAGAAACCGACGAAGCAGGGTTATTGCTTGGTGATTCAACCCTTCGTGGCATTCAGTCTCAGATTCGCAGTATGATCAGTCAACCGATTGATGGTTTAACAGGGACGAAATATCGATCACTCACCGAGCTTGGGGTTAACACCAATAGAGCGAATGATTATCTGCTAGATTTTGATCCTTCTGTTTTTTCAAAAGCGATGAAAGAAGAGCGTGAATCCATCGTGAGTATTTTAGCGAAAAGTGGTACCGCCGAAGATGCTCAAGTGCGCTATGTTAATGATTCGATTAATACGAAACCGGGGACGTATGATGTCGAGGTGACACAGCTAGCCACTCAAGCCATTTATAAAGGTGGCAGTGTTGCAGGGTTAGACTTTGCCAGCCCAGTGGTTGTGGATGATAGTAATAATAACTTTTCCCTTAATCTGAACGGTAAAAATGAAGCCATTACGTTAACGTCGGGCAGTTATGCCACCGGTGAAGAATTAGCGAAGCAAATTGGTTTTCAGATTAATAGTAACGAAACCTATAATAAGTTTGCTTATGGGGTAACGGTTGCTTATGACGCCGTGGATAAAAATTTCTCGATCACCTCGAATAAGTACGGTGAAGATTCACAAATCTCCTTTTCCAGTACAGATGCTAACAGTGCGAATACGCTAGGCTTTAATATTACCGGCAAAGGCACGTATGAAGGCGTTAACTTAACCACGTTAAATAGTGATGCCTTTTTAGGTAAGGGATCGGTGACCCAACCAGGCAATCGTGCGCTAGCAACGGATGAAGGTATTAACTTCGCATTAAATAATGCGTCTTTTTCGTTGGATATTGGCGGCGGTGCCGTTGCGGTTAACGTGAATGTCAATGCGGCCGGTAATGATTTAAACGGCGATAGTATTATTGGCGATCGTAAAGATACCTTGCAGGCGGTACAAACCGCGATTGATGCAACGGCCTTAAACGGGGATGTATTAGCAGGATTTGATGATAACGGTTATTTAACCTTTACGACTTCTGCGATTGGCAGTGCTCAGCAAATAGCAATCACCGCGGTAGGTGCTAGTAGCAGTGATAGCGCACTTGGCTTAAATGCGGGTCAAGGGATTCAAACTAACGGTGAGGATGCGGGCTTAACATTCGCGTCTGCGACTGAATTTAATATGGCCGTGGATGGTATCGGTACGACGACAAAAGTCAGTGTACCTTCCGGCACGTATTCAACCGGTGCTGATCTTGCGACAGCCGTTGCCACCGCAATGGACACGGCGCTGGCAGCCGATCCTGCTTTTGACGGTTTAACGAAAGGCGGTGAATCGAGTACAGGCACAAAAGATATCAGTACTAATATCGACTTCAGCACCATTAATTCTGGTTTTATGTTGAATATATCGGGCGTCGAGCAAGAGGTTATTGTTAATAGCGATTCTACTAATAATGTCGATGATGTTCAGGCTGCACTGGATACCGCTTTTGGTACGGGAGTTGTGACGGCGAGTATTGATGGCACAGGTTTAAAACTGTCTTCTGTAGAGACAGGGCATAATGAATATTTAGAAGTAACGGCAGATGGACGGGGAGCAAAATCGGACGCCTCTCTGGTGACCACCAATATTACTACCGGTATTGATTTTACCGGTGGTAATAATGCAACGTTTACCTTAGCCGTTGATGGCATTGATATTAATGTAGATGTAAACGGTGATGGCACGGCAGGCACCAATGATGCTGCGTCTACACTAGCCGTTGTTCAGAGTGCTCTGGATACAGGGCTTACCACCAGTGGCCAATTTACCGCAGGCGATGTGGTGGCTAAACTGGATGGTAGTGGTAATTTATTTTTTGAAACCTTGGCTAAAAACGGCGTTAGAACCGCGGCGACTTACGGCGCTAATGCGAGCGTTGAAATAAAAAATATCGCGGGTACGACGGCGGCCAACTTGGGGCTGGTTGATGATGCTCAATCGAACGGCTACGACGCGCTTGGTTTTGATGATACTCGTCGCTATGGCTATGATCTGGATGCGGATGTTGAATATGTGTATGACCCCGTCACTGATCTGGGCTCGTTAAAAATCAATGTGGGGGGCAATGCAACAGAAGTCTCTTTTACTGATATTGATGCGGCAGCGATTTCCTATTTTGGCCTTCAAGATGTGTCTATTTATTCGCCTTCGATTGCTCAAGGGCAAAATATTGAGGGTAAAATTAATGGGATTGAAGCCAAGGGTAACGGACAATATCTTTCTGCGACAGACGGTAATAAAAAAGCCAGTAACGGTTTTTACATTGCCAATGCAGGTGCAGACTTTACTAGCCCAGTGAACATAGATGCGACTAATAATACCTTTACGCTCAAAGTAGATGGCGTGGATGCGGTTATTAGTTTGACACAACCTGCGGTTTACAATTCGGGCGAATCTTTAGCAGCGGCTCTAGAAGCGGCGATCAACGCCGATGAGACTTATACCGCTGATGGCATTAAGGTGAAGGTTGAATATAACGATGATCCTGCGTCTTTTTCTTATCAAAAGTTTGGCATTATTTCGGGCTCTCAAGGTGATAACTCGACGGTAGAAATGGTTGATGTTCCCGGCGGTGCTTCCGCTATCTTTGGTTTTATTAACGGTAAGGCTGATGGGGAATCTGGTAAAGCTCAAGAGGGCATTGTTGATCCTTCTAGCGGTATTCGTATGAAAATTACTGGGGGCGCTCTTGGCTCTCGTGGCAGTGTCACCTATATTTCAGGTTTCGCTGATCAGTTGAATAGCAGTTTATTATCTTTGTTGGATAATAAAACGGGTACCATTACCAATAAACAAAATGCTTTAGATAACGACAAAGTGCAGCTAGCGGAAAAAAGAGAACGATTAGAGACGCGTATGTCGGCTCAAGAAGCGCGTTTAAAAAGCCAGTTCTTATACAATGATGCCATCGTATCAAAGTTAAACTCTACCGGTGACTTTATCACCCAGCAGTTTGAAGCGATGAATAATTCTAAAAAGTAAATGATGGTGTCATAAAAAAAATAGGCCTTTTAATGGCCTATTTTATGTGTCGCTATCTTTCTACACGTAGATATAAGCACGCTTGGTTACAGTATCTTAATATTGGATTGCTTGTGGCAATAAAACTGATACATACCCGCAAAAATATCTTCTAATTGCTGCTCTAAAATATCCCAGTTCAGTAACGTATTATTGCCTGTAACATTGCCAAACTTTTCCTCAAACGCCTGACGTGCTCTGGTGGTGGGTAACATACCAATAAAGTCGAGATGGTTATTAGCGAGCAAGGTTGATATTTTCTTCGGCGTAAATTGATGCTCTTGTTCGTGAAATATTAAATCGCGACAATTACTCATGCTGAAGAAATCATTGGCGTTAATAATCTCATCCCAATCACCAGGAATCTGATTCATTAAGAGTGCTTGGCGCAATAGCCGCTGATCAAGGGCTTGCCCTGATCGCTGCTTATGTTGTGCAATTAACTTCCTAAGCGCGAGGACTTGCTTACGGGCTGTCTCACTGTATAAAGCAATCTTCATGACGCCCGTGGGGGATAACAGTCTCTGCAAGCTCTGTAGGCCTTGTTCAGGATCTTCCATGTGGTGTAAGACACCTGAACATTCAATGACATCAAACAAGATTGGGAAATCGCTGAAGTCTAAAATATCGGCTTGAATAAACTGGATGTTCGCCACGTTATACTTACTCGCCTGTTGCTTGGCATACGCCAAAGAGCGTGCGCTCAAGTCAATCGCGATGATATTCAAATCATTGAAGTAACTGGCCAAGCGAATGGCTTGTCGACCGGTACCGCACCCCGCGACTAATACGTTTAATTTCTGTTTTCCTTGCCAGTGACTTAAGTTAAGCTCTGGAAAATTCTTTAACAGTGCCTGTTGATAACTACCGGCGGTATTAAACCCCATGTCTTTCCAGCGAGGGTAGGGATTTTCTTCATACTGAGCTCGGACTTTGAGAGAGACTGAGTTTTGATGACGGCTGTCATTATTATTTTCATTATCACTTTCATTATTGCTGGGATGGGTAGGTGACCAGAAGGGTAAGTTTTTAGCCAGTTCAATTTCTTGATCGCGGTTATTAATTGCATAACCTATGATGTCATCTAGGTCGCTAGTTTTTAATGCGCGTTTAGCGGCTTTACTGACCAATACCGAAGCCAGTGGTGTTTTAGACAAGTCTTTGTATTGCGCTAAAATAAGAATCGCAGGGGCGATGTCATCAAGCTGCCATTGAGTATTGTCGGTCACTTGCACCAATAGCGTTTCTAAGCCGGTGATAATGCCTTGTTCATTTTGGGTGATGGGCCAAACGTATTCATTAAGTTGTGCTTGCACCGCCATGCCATGCGCTAATGCTAAATGAGTGCCAGGAATGGTCATATCGTGAACAGTATTAAATAATAGTGTCTGTCTAAGGCTAATCATTAAACGCTCTAATAATGCATCACAAAAATAAAAGCGTTTTAGGCTGCTCAGGAACAGTGGATCGTTAGCAATTTGTTCGAATTCAAGTGGGGTGCTTGCTTCGTTTATCTGAAATTTATGATGTAACAAGGTGGTGATTAAATTTCTTAATAATGAATGATCAACGTTTTCAAAACTTAAATAGCGCAGTACGTTTGTTTCGAGCTCTTTTGAATAAAAATCGGCATTAATATAAGAAGCTGATTCAAATAGCTTATTCTTAATGTGCGGATCATGTTCGTGTGTTTTGATTAACTCTTGATAAAGCTGAAAGGCTGCAACGTACTTCCCTCGTTCTAAATACGTGTAGGCCAGTGACGAGGCTGATCGCGTGGCAACTCTTGATATTTTTAAGGACGCGAGAAAATGTTTTTCTGCCAGCGTGAGCTTTCCTAACGCTAAGGCAATATGGCCAGCACTGTATAAAACCGTTGGGCTATCAGGGTTTGCGATTAAGGCGCGATCAATAATGAGCTGTGCATGGTGTGGATTACCGGCGAACAATTCAATGCGAGCAAATAAATTTAGCCCTTTAATTCCGCTAGGATTAATATCAAGCGCTTGTCTGACTTTATATAAAGCGGTGTCTAATGCGTCTTGATTGTTGACCGTGGTGTGCTCAACAGATTGCAGTTTCGCGAAGTCGCGGGTCGCTTCTTGTATCAGCAAGGCATAAGAGTCGAGATCAATACGACGAGTCTTTTTTGTATTAGCGACATGGGAAAGGTTCATGTTTCAACACCAAATTTATTTCTAGTCAATAAGTCTAAGCAAGCCTAATGCCAAGAAATAAAACCTTTATATTTCAACGTGTTAGATTAAATATAGGGTATTTTTTAAAGGTGTTGCCGCTCAAAGCGGCAGCGGGTGTCCGTTATGTTTTGAATCTATAAGGTATAAAAAATTAAAGTATTTGTTTTTTTGGCCGTCATAAAAGGGAAGCAAACAGAATCAATTACGAGGTTGAATTATGTATAGCAAAGGTGTGAACAAATACCGTCAGGTTGGCGCGACATCCGAAGTTGCAGGGGCTGACCCTCATCGCCTTATTCAAATGTTAATGGAAGGTGCATTAACGAGAATGTCACAAGCAAAAGGCATGATTGAAACAAAAAATCACGAAGGAAAAGCCAAGTTGTTAGGGCGGGTTATGGATATTATTTCTACCTTGCAATCCAGCCTTGATCACGATCAGGGTGATCTATCAGCCGATCTTGACAGCTTGTATGACTACATGAATCGTCGTCTACTAGAGGCCTCTGGTGCTAATGATACGGCTATGATTGATGAGGTGATGTCACTTTTGTTAAACGTTAAATCTGGATGGGATGGCATTCGTGATGAATATCTGACAAATAACGGAAAAAAGCCTAATAATCAAAGTGATAACAATGAATCCTCCTTTAATGCCTTCTCTGTGTAAAGAGTAACTAAATACTCTATTCATTCTGTTTTATTCGTATATATTTCTTTAAGCTCTGTTTAGAGCTTAAAGTTGCTTGTCATGTCCTACAATAATCAGCTATAAAAGCCTCAACACTTTCTTCTTAGAATAAAAATAATTGCGTCAGAAGATTGACCTATTACAAAATAGATACTTTACTAATAGTAACGAAGTCAAAATGATGGCGTGACTGGCTTGGATGCTATCTGACTAAAAATTATAAATTAAGGCTCATATCCTATGTGGAGAGAAATTAATGTTTTGTTAATTGAGGATGATGCTCAACGAAGCCATGACCTAAAAGTGATTCTTGATTTCTTAGGGGAGGGAGTAATTACTGCGAATGGCAGTAGTTGGCGTAAACAGGTTGATGCTGAAACCTCAGAGAGTAAAGAAATCTCGGCTGTACTGTTGGGGAGCTGCAATGAGATAACGCTTGCTAAGATTGTTGAAGATATTATCGCTTGGGATCATGGCGCGCCTATTTTATACATCGGTAATGAATCGACTGATGTTGTTGCAGAAAATCTACGCCGAGCGATTTTGGCCAAGATAGAAATGCCACCGAGTTATAATAAATTATTAGACAGTCTTCACCGTTGCCAAGTTTATCGTGAACAATTTACACATAATAGAAGTCGAGCCGAACGTCGTGATGTTCAACTCTTCAGAAGTCTGGTAGGCACCAGTCGTCAAGTACAAAACGTGCGTGAGTTAATCATGCAGGTTGCTGATAAAGACGCCAGCGTTTTAATTACAGGTGAGTCTGGTACGGGTAAAGAAGTGGTTGCCCGTAATCTGCATTATCATTCTAACCGTAAAACGGGTCCTTTTGTACCTGTCAACTGCGGTGCTATTCCTGCGGAATTATTAGAAAGTGAATTGTTTGGTCACGAGAAAGGGGCGTTCACCGGTGCGATTACCACGCGTCAAGGTCGATTCGAAATGGCTGAAGGGGGGACGCTTTTCTTAGATGAAATTGGTGATATGCCTTTGAGTATGCAGGTTAAAATTCTGCGTGTTTTACAAGAGCATACGTATGAACGGGTTGGTGGTACTAAAACCATGAAGACCAGTGTGCGTATTATCGCTGCGACGCACAAAAATTTAGAACAAATGATTGCAGAAGGCAGCTTTCGCGAAGATTTATATTACCGCTTGAATGTATTTCCCATTGAAATGCCAGCGTTAAGGGATCGAGTAGAAGACTTACCGCTGTTATTAAATGAATTAATTTCTCGTATGGAGTATGAAAAACGCGGATCAATTCGTTTTAATTCCGCCGCCATTATGTCGTTATGCCGTCATGAATGGCATGGTAACGTTCGTGAGTTGGCCAATTTAGTCGAGCGCTTAGCCATTCTTCATCCTTATGGTGTGGTGGGGGTTAATGAATTGCCTAAAAAATTCCGTCACGTTGATGAAACCGATGCTAATGGTATGATGCAAGCACCTGTTGTCGCCGATGTTACTCAGATTGAACATGGTCTGGTCGGTATCGATTCTCCTGCGTTATTGCCGGTTAACGGGTTGGATTTAAAAGAGTATCTTAACGATTTAGAAAAGTCGTTAATTCAACAAGCGTTAGACGATTCGACCGGTGTTGTTGCCCGTGCTGCGGAGAAATTAAAAATTCGTCGCACGACATTGGTTGAAAAAATGCGTAAATATGAAATCAGCCGTAAAGAAAAAGAATCGGTATAGTTACCCGCCACCGTTCTGTTTAAGTACCCTGTTTAAATAAGCCCAAGGACCTCGTCCTCTGGGCTTTTTTTTTGTCTTTTATTTATAAATTATCTCTTTTCTGTTCAGCCCCGCTCTTTGTGTCTTGTATGGCGCATTGCTTTTAGCTGTATTTTTTGGCGCTTTAATTAAAAAATAATGACGTAAAGTCGGCACGCAAATTGCTAAATACCCAGTAATACTATTTAGATGTCGAATAACCGACACAAGCAGGAGCATTTATGGCTAGCGTCGCTTTATTAAATTCAGCGCAAGAAAATGGTTCAAAACTGGATCTTCTTAATCGAGAGCATCTTAATCGAGAGCAGTTAAAAGATGCCTTCAATT
>JBNMOT010000099.1:0-12381 GCA_051275515.1 Oleispira sp.
ACGAAGAGGCCTTTGATAGCGATTTCACCGCCATTCGTAAAAACTTGCAGCGTTATCCTAGGCAAGCCGCTAAGTTTCATTCAGGGCTGTATTTAAACATTGGTCATGGCTCTAGGGGATTAACATCAGCTCCTCTATGCGCAGAATTAATTGCGGCGTACATCTGTGAAGAGAACTTCCCGTTAGCAAAAGATCATGGCGAAGCTTTATTACCCGCACGATTTTTAATTCGAGAAATGGTACGCAATAAACGCTAGTCTCGTCTTGATCGGAAACTAAGCGCTGTTTTTATCTTGAGAGGGGATAGCATGAATACTGCTACGCTTGGAACGGACTCGAATGGCCCGCATCTCTTCTTGTAACAATGTACATTGAGCACGCACGATAGCCAATTCGCGCTGCATTTCGTCAATATTTACCAACACTAAAGAGAGTGTTCGTTTTAAACGCTGGCGGGAGATATCGTTCATACAGCCCCTCATTCACAATAAGAACCAGGTTCTTGGGGATTAAGACTGGCTTCCACACGGCGATACTCAGCACTTTATGGTAAGCACACATTAGAGACTAAATGCTTGATTGCCAGTCTCTACTATTAACAATTTGGCAGCTTTGACTGATGGGGTCAAATAACAAGGTTAAATGACCCGTATTTAATTGCCCCTGAACTTGAGTAATTTTGTCCGCTAAGCTGCACTCAACTTCGCCATAATCTGTGCCATCACGACTGGCAAACTCTTGCACTATACCTGCCAAAGCATCTGATGATAAATTTTGATAGGGAATTTCAATCACACCCGCTTCATTATCATCATACTCGGGCGGCGTATTGTGTAAATCAGACATCGTTATCCTTTGGGATAGTTAAGTGGGGGAATTAAATGGAAAGTAGCATAAAAAAAGTTAACGGCGTTGAGAGAAATTAGATTCTCGCTCCCACTCACACACCATTTTTAACTCACTATCATTGGGAATATGGCCGGTACCAGTGCTTTCCCAAGAAAAAGTATGCTTACCCGAAAGCTCTGTTTCAAGGTGCACCGTCGCAATCGACCAATACATTGAACGCAACATCGCTTCAAAACGACTAATCCAACGCTCCCATTCGTACTCAATAGCATTATACGACGCGGCAAAATGAATCAGCTGAGTATGATAAGTGCCACAATACACATCAGGCCCTGGCATAGAGAACATTTCACGCGAGAGAAAAGGCCAATCATCGTCAAGACTGGACGGTAATTCTTGAATGGCAGACCAATTAGTCCGGCGACGACGGTACTCTTCGAGCGCTCCTCCGGCAGGGATGTCTCGAATAAGACCATAGACTATCGATTCTTGATCAAAAGATGACATGGCTAAAGAACCACCTAAAAAGTGTAATGTATGTGAATAGGCATAATAAGTTATTTTTATACAATAAAAAATGCCGACGGATTAAATAATATTACTAAACATTAAAATGAGTCGGCAATTCAGTCTATCTGATTACAGATATTACTCGTACCTACTTATTGGCTACATTCAATACCTTAGCCTGAACATAACTACCAGGAGCATCTTCGATAATCGTTAGCTTGCTGTCTCCAGGAATACGCTTAGCCACTTGAACATTATCTTCTTTGGTCGCCCACATTTGCCAATCGGTCCACCAAGAGCCATCATTTTGCTTAGCATCTTGATACCAAGCAGCAGCCGTTTCTGGTAATGCTTCATTAGTCCAATAACCGTATTTATTCGCTTTTGGGGGATTAATAACACCGGCAATATGCCCAGAGCCGCCTAAAACAAAACGAGTCTTACCTGAAAAAATCTTTGCACCGTCATAGCTGCCTTTCCACATGGCAATATGATCTTGCGCTGTCGATAGGAAGTAGGTCGGAACCTTAACCGCTGCTAGGTCAATTTTAACCCCGCCTAATTCCAAAGCATCCTTTTCTATCAATTTATTATGCAAATACATGTTGCGTAAATAATAAGAATGCATTGCCGCCGGTAGATTCGTAGAATCTGAATTCCAATACAACAAATCAAACGCGACCGGACGCTTGCCTTTCAAATAATTGTTAATAAAAAATGACCAAAATAAATCATTTTCACGCAAAGTATTAAAGCTAAAAGCCATGGCGCGACCATCGAAATAGCCAACCGCATCCATTTGTTTTTCTAGAGCAGATATCGCCGTTTCGTTAATAAATACGCCTATCTCGCCAGGTTTCTTAAAATCAATTAACGTTGCTAAAAATGTTGCTGATTTAATACGCTCATCGTTTTTTTTCTGCAAATAGCTCAATGTTGTTGCTAATAGCGTCCCCCCTAAGCAATAACCAATCGCATTAACTTCTTTCTCGCCAGTGGCTTTTTCAATAGCATCCAACGCGGCAACAGGGCCTTCTAACATATAGTTTTCAAAGCTCTTATCGCGTAATCCCGGCCCAGGATTAACCCAAGAGATACAAAATACTGTATGGCCTTGATCGACCAGCCATTTTAAATAGGAATTCTTTTCACTCAAATCTAAAATGTAATATTTATTAATAAAGGGAGGGATAACTAATAACGGACGTTTCAGAACTTTTTCGGTTGTTGGTGAATATTGAATCAGCTGCATCATATCGGTTTGATAAACAACTTTGCCTGGTGTAATTGCAACATTACGTCCAACTTTAAAAGCGTCCATATCGGTCATGGATACATTAAGGCTGCCACTTTGGCTTGCATGTAAATCGTTTAATAACTGATCCATGCCATCCGATAAATTGGAACCGCCCGTCTCTAGTGTTTTACGAATTACTTCTGGATTCAAGCTTGCAAAATTTGTTGGCGACAGGGCGCTGACAAGTTGACGCATTAAATAATCAACTTTTTGACGACTCTTATCAGACAAGCCATCGACCTCACCGACTATATCGGTTAATGATTCGCTCTGTAAAAGATAAAACTGTTTAATGTAATCGAACATTACATTTTCAGTCCACTCGACATCCCTAAAACGGCGATCATTTTTCTCTGGATGAATAATAGCTTCTGTATCTTTACCTAAAAATTTTAACGCGGTATTTTGAAATAATGCCTGTTGCTTTTGCATCAATTGAATTTGGTCAGAAACAACCTTCGATGGATTACGGTAGACCGCATCCCCCAGCTCCTCAAATGCCTTACTAAAGTCATTCATAATTGAAGCAGAAGGATCTTCATTACTGGTTTCCTGGTTCGCAGCTTTTTGCCAAACACGATAGGCTTGGTCAGTAGTTTTGGTTGCCATTTCCATAAAATCGGCGAGGGTGTTTTGGACGGGCTGACTCATTTCTAAATCCCTGAAATAAAAGTAATTAATAAAAAGAATAAAAAAAGCCGCAAGCCGTAACTAGCTATAAGCTGTTACTAAACGTGCGGCTTTTAGAAACTAAAACTACTATGCAGCTTTGGACGTTTTAGCTTTGTTTGTAGCAGTAGCCGTCGCTGTTGCAGCAGTAGCGGTACTACGCGCTTCTTCCATAATAGCTTCAACTTGGCCTTTAAACTCTACCGCCATCTCAGAAAGCGCTTTTGCATCTTCCATGATCTTTTTGTTTAGTTCAGTTGTTGCTTCAGCCTGTGAAGAAGAAAAAGTACGCATAGAATCAGCGTCTTTAATTTCAGCGGCTTTTTTCATCTGATCAATACCAGCGTCTGCATAAGACTTAATTGCATTCAGTTGGAATTCAGTCATTTTTTCCATATTACCAACAAACAATGCGCTAAACTTTTGCATGGGGCTGTATAGGTTTTTAGTCTGTTCAGCAAATGCGTTTAAAATATTCTCTTGCATGGTCTTACTCCGTTAAGGTTTGATTTCCAGAATTGGCACAACGATGTAGGCCCAAATATCTTATATTTTTATCACTGACGCCACAAAAAATAACACTAATCATATTAAAATAATGTTTTGGTATGAGTCTTTTTTGAACCGCGTAACATTTACAGCAGAGATCGATTATGCAGCGAACATTAAAAAGATAAAAAAATTAAAAACCAAGTGCAGTAGAGGTTGTAAAGCACGCTATTTTTAATAATATAGTCTTACATAGATAGCGGTGCTGGCTTAAATGACAGTAATAATAATTAATTAGCCACGAGTCTCACAACTTCGTTTTTGACCTATCCATAAAACCTGACATCATATTAATAAAGGTTTTTTGAACTTGGTCTATCGATTGAATACTTTCGCCCATCATGGGTTTAAATAAGCTCATGGCATCAAAGCCCTCCTCCCCGGCCAGCATTTTATCCATCATACCTTTCATCACTTCACTCTGAAATTCTTGCAGATCAGGTAAGCCCATTGCACGACGTAATTCTTCAGGAGTCATGTCAAATTCAATATTTATTTTCATTATACCGTCCATGTATTAATATTAGATTTATACTTAGTATACTGATCGCTGCCAAGTCAAGCGATCGTTAAACGAGCTTAACTCACTTTGTTTTCCCGCGGCAAGCCATAATACGCAATAATCGCAGTGAGTAAGGCAAGCGTTGCTGCCGCTACAAATACCCACGTAGGACCATAAGCAGCCCAAGCAAGACCAGCAATATAGGCCCCTAGAGCGCCACCTAAACCAAAACCTAAGCCACTGTATAATGCTTGTCCCTGTAACTGCTGTTCACCGGGATAAAAAATAGCGATGTATTTAATCGAAACAACATGTAATAAACCAAAACTAAACGCATGTAAGCATTGAGACACGATCAGAATAAATCCGCTGTCTGCAAAATAGGCGGTCATTAGCCAACGCATAGCCGTTAATTGTAGCGAAAAAATAACTAACTCACGCAAAGACCAGCGCCGCATAAATACCGCAATTTTCCAAAAGATAATAATTTCAGAAAACACCCCCAATGACCAAAGTAAACCAATCATCCCGTGGCTATACTCTAATTGCTGTAGATAAATACTAAAAAAAACATAATAAGGGCCATGGCTTATTTGTATTAATACGGTGATCACTAGAAAGCTAATGAGACCCCAATTAATACCTGCCTTGAAATAATCTGATGAAGACGCTAATAAACGGTCAACACTCTGGTCTTCATCTACTTGGCCAAAGGGCTCAATTTCTTTCAAGGCTGGCGGTAATACGAAACTATTAAATACAATCGCCAGCATCAAAACCAGCATGATGGCGGGTAAATAATTAAGACTAATAAAATCCAGAGCCCAACCCAATAGACTGACCAGAACGATAAAACCAATAGACCCCCATAAACGGATACTGCCATAGGCATCAAGATCATTTTTAGTATGATTTAAAGTGAGTATTTCATATTGTGGTAAAATTGCTGACCAAAAAAAACCGTAAACCAGCATAATAAGTGCGTAGTGCCAAAACTCTGTTGCCCAATAAATAGCAACAAAACACACCAACATCATTACCCCGCCCAAGCGCAATAACTGAATGGAAGAAATAAAATTTTCAACTAAATGGCTAATACTGGCCCAAATGTTGGGTGCAAAAATACGCACGCCGCTGAACAAGGCCAGAAGAATACCGATGTCAGCAGCATCAAACGCTTGTTCCTGCAGGAATAATCCCCAAAACGGCATAATGCAGCCAATCAGAGCAAAATAAAGGCCGTAAAAGCCAGACAATCGCCAATACGGCACTTTCAATGAAACGCTCATAGGAATTTCTCTAAATAGACTGTAAAAGTAGACTGTAGAAGTAGACAGTTCTAGTAAGGATGTTTAAGCGAGGAGTGTGCAGACTAGACCCATAATCATGGGTCTAGCTCAAAGCCAACGGGGTCATTAACCCGCTATCTAGTCAACCTGTCCATTAATAACCGGCGTCGTACACACAACATCGGCGTTTTGACCACGATTGCGAAGATAGTGATCCATTAATACAATCGCCATCATCGCTTCAGCAATCGGTGTTGCACGAATACCGACGCAAGGATCATGACGACCCTTGGTAATCACTTCAATCGCTTCACCCGCGCTGTTTATTGAACGACCGGGAATGGCCATACTGGACGTTGGCTTCAAGGCAATATGCGCAATAATATCTTGCCCCGTACTGATGCCGCCGACAATGCCGCCCGAATGATTGGCTAAGAAGCCTTCTGGGGTCATTTCATCACGATGCTCTGTGCCCTTTTGTGCAACACAATCGAAACCATCGCCGATTTCAACACCCTTCACGGCATTAATGCTCATTAAGGCATGGGCTAATTCAGCATCCAAACGATCAAAAATAGGTTCACCTAAACCAGGCTTCAAACCTGTTGCTATCACCGTAATTTTTGCACCCACAGAATTACACTCTCTTCGCAGCGCTTCCATATAGGATTCCATCTCTGGCACTTTAGAAGCGTCAGGGCAGAAAAAGGGATTGTTACGCACTTCATTCCAATCAAAGTTTGTATTATCAATCTTAATTGGACCTAGCTGAGACAAATAACCACGAATTTCGATGCCTTTGACCAATAAGAACTTCTTCGCCACCGCACCTGCGGCAACACGCATTGCCGTTTCACGCGCCGAAGAACGCCCACCACCGCGATAATCACGGAAACCGTATTTATGCGTATAAGCGTAATCGGCATGGGCTGGACGGAAAGTATCCGCTATGTTGGTATAATCTTTTGAACGCTGATCAGTATTTTCAATGATCATACCAATCGGCGTACCCGTTGTTTTGCCTTCAAAAACACCGGATAATATTTTCACTTGGTCAGCCTCGCGACGCTGAGTCGTAAACTTAGAAGTGCCCGGCTTACGCAAGTCTAAATCATGTTGTAAATCGGCTTCGCACAACTCAATACCCGGAGGGCATCCATCAACAATACAGCCTAATGCGATGCCGTGACTTTCACCAAAAGTAGTCACTGTAAAACTTTTACCAAACGTATTACCCGACATATCTGTATCCGTTATAAATTATATAAATGCTTAAATGATTATAAGGCTGAATTATTTCAGCGTGAGCGCGTCTGCACATTCATCCAACTGATCAGCCGTCAAAACGAATACGCCATGACCACCCGATTCAAATTCTTGCCACATAAAGGGCACCCTTGGATAAGCTTCTTCCAAGGCAGGCCAGCTATTACCCACTTCAACCACAAAGATACCATCGTCTGCTAGATATTCACGCGCTTCGGACAGCATAATACGGACTAGATCCAAACCGTCTTCTCCAGCGGCCAGTGCCAGTTCAGGTTCATTATGAAATTCTTCTGGTAAACAATCCATATCATCGGCATCAACATACGGTGGATTAGAAACAATAATGTCGTACTTGCCATGGGCGGCTTCAAACAGATCCGACTGCAATGCCATGACTCGATCACCCAACTGATGACGAAGAATGTTTTCATCCGCTAAGGCCAGCGCCTCAAAGGAAATGTCCAGCAGTTCAACATGCGCTTGAGGAAATTCAGTCGCACAAGCAATACCAATACAACCACTGCCCGTGCATAAGTCCAGAATGCGATGAACAGGCTTGCTACCCAACCAAGGCTGAAAACGCGTAGCAATAATTTCTGCAATCGGTGAGCGTGGAATTAATACCCGCTCATCGACCATAAAAGGCAAATTATAAAACCAGGCTTCGCCCGTCAAATATGGCGTAGGCATGCGTTCATTGATACGACGCGTAAACAATTCAATAACAGACTGACGCTCAGTGCGGGTTAACTTGGCATGTTGCCAAGCGTGGTCGATATTCCAAGGCAGGTGTAACGCATGAGTCACCAGCATGACCGCATCATCGCGAGCATTATCAGTGCCATGGCCAAAAAACAACTCCGCTTCATTCATCCGACTAATACCCCAACGCAGCATGTCTTGAAAGCTTGATAGCTCATTCAACGCTTCTTCACAGGCTTCTAACGATAGTACAAAAGGGGATGCATCAGACTCTAGAATACTGGACACAGGCGCACCGAAGATAAAATTTAGGGGAATATTCTAGCATTGAGGACGCCATCAACCAAGCTTAGAAGCCAACCTATTACTGTCCATACAGGCTGCTATGTCCTTGTTCGAAAGCATCCAATGCTTCTTTTGCAACTTGACGACCTATGTTGACCAACTCTTCTGTACGATGAAAGTCATAAATATCACCGCAATTTTTAGGAATTTTCACTAACAGATCGGGTGGATAACCGGCAATTTTATACTGGCTCAAAGAAGCCTGCATGACTTCAAACATTTGATATAAAATCTCGAGTTTCCCAAGATTAGACGCATTATTTGGAATTTCAACCGCTTCGCCATCGTCCTCGGGCCCTTTATCATAATTAAACCAAGTACTGGTTTTATTCATAATGGTATTAAGCCAATCACTCTTATCCTGATCTTCCGCTAAAATGGGCCCCGTTGTCTCGATATTAATAGGTTTGGGAATCGGCACATCAGCATTAAGATCCACTGCAATAATATAATCGGCATGGGCAGAAACAGACGGTGCAATGGGCAAAGGATTTAATACCCCACCATCCACAAGCAACCTATTATCTCTCTTAAGAGGCTGCAGCAATCCTGGAATAGCGACTGACGCACGCATAGCCTCTTCTAAAGAGCCCCGTTGAAACCATACTTCTTTTGAATTAGATAAATCAGTGGCGACTGCCGTAAAGGGAATGTCTAAATCTTCAATCTGTACATCCCCTAAAATCTCAGACAGTACAGAAAAGACCTTGTCACCCCGGATCGCACCATTACTGACAAAACTAAAGTCAACTAAACGTAATAAATCCATATAATTCAACGACTTCATCCATTGATAAAATGGATCGAGCTTTTTCGCACAATAAAAACCACCAATAACCGCTCCCATAGAGCACCCTGACACCGATATTATTTTATAACCACGCGTTTCAAGTTCTTCGATTATGCCTATATGAGCCATACCACGTGCGCCACCACTGCCCAACACGAGCGCGACTGTTTTGCTCATTAATGCTTTCCCCAAAATGTATTATATTATTGAATGAATCATCATTACTGACTCTTCAACTATTGTGTTTACGCTCTATTTTAGTGGCTTATCTTTCTAATTTCATGCCATTAAAAGAGATATTAATGATGCCTTGGCCACAACATAAATCGTAACTGGGGCTTCAAATCTTTGCCAGGAGGCAATGTTAAAGCACCATGGCCAAATACCGCTATCTCAAAATCTTGATAAATAGCCGCTCTTAATTGCTGCGCTAAACGAGTGGAACAGGCAAAGTTATCGGCCATGTTATTGGCCTGATAACAATGAACAACCAAATAAAGTCGACGTTTAATGGTGGCATCTAGATTTTTTAACGTTGATAATAAAATGTCAGACTTTTGTTCATCAATATGACCGTCTACCGTGTTCAATCCTTCCAACCAACCCGACTCTTTTTGTAAGGATGCAATGATATTCTGACGATCAACGTTATTATCCGTCAATGCATCGGAACTGGTTATCTGATCTAGATTGAAATACAGCTTTTGCTTACTTCGCTGCACAGCGTAAAGCACATAGATACGATTAGGGTTACCTGGAATCATCGCGACGACATACGACTGATCCGCATCTCGACCGTATAGTTTAGCGTTATTAAAAATATCATTAGCCCAAAAATTGCTGCTACCGCAATCTAAACCAGAGCAACGATACATAATTTGAGCACCTTCCCATTGACTTAAAAAGTACTCCAGAATTTGTTCAACTTCGTGATTGGTCGATATCTGCCAAAATTGACGATTAACATCGCCACCAATCAAACGTTCAACTTCACCAGAAGTCACCGCTCGCTTGCGCTTCAGTCCAGATAATACTAATCGATATTCGGTATTATTTAGTTGAGTTTCTTTAACCAACTCTGCGCGGGGGAAAGCCTCCATTATTTCACTGCGATCAATCGCATAGACCTGTACAGAAAAGAATACGGGCAAGATAAATAAGAGGAATAAACGTCTTACCCACAATTTTTTTAACACCGAAAGTCGTTTCATTACTTGTTTATGGGAACTCATAACCGATAATCGCATCTTATAAACTCTTCCAAAAAAAATTTTGAATAATTAATCTGAGGTTACCATGGCTGAACCAAAATGCCCTAATTGCAGTATCAAAGGTATTGAACATTTCAAATCTAAAGAAAGCCTAGAGCGGGCAAAAAACGGAACTCCGTGGTTTATTTTAGTTTATTGTGATGAATGTGGTCATGTCCATCAAACCCTGAGTAAGCATGTTTTCACCACATCGACCTCTTCACCCTTTATAATGCCAACTTTAAAGTAATACAAATCCTAAATGATGCTTAGCCCTCTTTCACCTTTTTATTGCGCACACTGCATACAGTGTCGCTTGCCGATTACTCATTGTGTGTGTGACAACATAGAACAGATTGAGCTGCCCTTTAACATTAGTCTCTGCTGCCACAGCAAAGAATGGCAACGTAATGATAATACGGGTCAGTGGGCCGTATTAAGCAGTGAACATATTCAACGAATAAGATGGCATCGTAACCATGAACTAATTTCCTCCTCACTATCAACGATGACGTTAGAGCCAAAGCCAGGGCATTATTTACTCTTCCCTAGCGATGACGCCGAAGACATACAGCAACTGTTTCCAAAAGCGACTCAAACGACCGATCAAGCTGCAACGAAAATGCTCTCCCGGTCGATAACGCAATTATGGGTAATTGATGGTACATGGCAAGAAGCACACAAAATTCTCCGTCAGAGTCCTTGGCTAAAAGCGTTGCCAAAAGTGCGCATTCAAACAGCTGAGGGAGAGGTTTTAAACAGTTATTTTAAACTGCGCAGAAATCAACAAGGCTTGTGCACTTTAGAGGCGATCGAGGCCGCCATTGCTTACCCAGCACCGCTAGCGGCTCACGCGTTAAAAAGAAACTTTCATCTCTTTCAAAATGCATTACTGGATTTGTTGCGTTAACGACCTCCTGCTATTATGGTTTCTTTTACATTTTCCATTTATATTTAGCTTACTATTTAGAGATTTTACATGCCATACCGAGCACCCTACAAACGATCAGTTTGCAATCACTCCCATTACACAAAGCGTATAATTCGGGGTTGCCTAGCATCGGCCCTATTGATCAGCTTAACCGCCTGCCAATTGAATCCTCTAAAAACCCAGTCTGACATTACAACGCCACAATACGGCCCAGAACAGCAGAACCTGGCAAATAACCAAGCTGAGATCCTCTTTCAGCAGTATTACCAGTATCAATTAGACTCAAGCCCTGTATTGCGGAGTACGCTCGCCATACCAGGACAATTTGAATGGGACGATATATCGAGTATTGCACGACAAGAATATATGGAAAAGATTCAAGAATTTCGCCAGCAACTGATCGAACTTGAGCAAGGCGCACTCAGTTCAGATAACCGCTTGTCTTATGAATTATTATTGCAAGATATCGAACAAACGCTTCTATTCACACCTTTCGAACACCACCGCTATGTATTATCTCAAATGGGCGGCTGGCATACTCGCGTTCCCAATATACTGGTTAACTACCACAGCATTAACACTATTCAAGAAGCTCACGATTATATTGAACGCATCAAAGGGGTTCGTCACCTATTTAGTGAGTTGATTATTCGCTTAGAACACGCTGAAGCGGCAGGAATAATGGCACCTCAATTTGTTTACTCGTATGTCCTTGATGCGGCACAAAACGTCATTAAAGGAGCGCCTTTTAACGATCAAGAAGCGAGCCCTATTTGGGATGATTTTAATAAAAAAATTGAAAACTTAGATCTATTTGCGAGTAGTGACAAGGTACTGCTGAAAAAAGCTAAAAGAGCGTTAAAGAGATCGCTACTACCGGCTTACCAGGATCTTATTAGCTTTTTACAACAACAGTCTTTACGCGCACCCAAAAATCAAGTTGCAAGAGATTTACCTCAAGGTGATGAGTATTATCAACTATTACTCCAAGGCCATACCACGACAAACCTTAGCGCGGAAAAAATACACACATTAGGGTTAAAAGAAGTTACCCGCCTGCAGAGTAAAATTCGACGTTTGATAAAACCACTGGGCTACCCGCTAGCGGATACTGACGATGTCGACATTAAAAAACTGGACTTAAAAACTTTTTTTACGTGGATGGAAGATAGCGCAGAACGCTTTGAGCAAGATCCTCAAGGTCAGAAAGATTTTATTGCCTACCAAAGAGATAAAGTCGCAGCCATGTCGATGCGCTTGCATCAGAGTTTTTTACACTTGCCAAAGACTCCAATTGTTACGCGTGCAGTGGCTAAATACCGTCAAAAAAGTGCACCGATTGCATTTTATGAACAACCCCCACTTGATGGTTCTCGCCCTGGATTTTATTATGTAAACCCTGCCCGCCAGCACGATCTGCCTAGATACC